>JBGPHO010000005.1:0-23511 GCA_041484425.1 Gemmatimonadaceae bacterium | reverse complement strand
GGCGAGATCGGAGAGGAGCTCGGGATCACGTCGGGCGGATCGAAATCGCAATTGTTCAAGGCGCGCGCCAAGCTGCGGAAGCTGCTCGCGCATTTAGTGGATGAATCATCAACCGTCGCAGTAAAGGGGAAGGGACATGTCGCACCTGTCTGAAGAGCAGCTGGACCAGGTCATCGCCGCGGAACGCTCGCGCGAGCAGGCACCGCTAAACGAGTGGCGCACGATCGCCGCGCGGGCGCGGGAGGAAGGCCTCATTCGCGAATCTCAGTCATCGCGATGGTGGGCCTCCAGCCAACCCTGGCTGCAATCCGCCGCGGCGGTATTGCTCCTCGTTGGGGGAGTCGCGATTGGCCGGGCGACGATAGCGTTGCCGAGCGCAACTCAAGGCTCGGCGGTCAACACGACGCAGGCTGCGACGCCCGCTTCGACCGCCAGCGCAAACGGACCATCGGTTTCACCCCCGAGTAATGCGAGCTTCGCCTCCGTGGACGAAGCGTCGGCCGCGCTCAATCGGGCCGTAGACGCCTATCAACGCGCGTCAGAGTTCCTCGCCCTCAACAACGCGTCGGTCGGAAGTGGGGACAGCGTGGCGATGTACTCGGCGCGAGCGGCGGCGCTCGACAAGATCGAAAACGCGACTGTGAGCGCGCTGCGAACGGCGCCCCACGATCCGGTGCTCAACCAGTACTACCTGGCGACGATGGGTGCGCGCGTGGCCACGCAGCAGATGGTAGCGCGTCCAGTTGGGCTGAGGGGGTTCTAGGCCAATGGTTAGCGGGATAAACAGGTCGTGGCTTCCGTTGGGTTTGATCGCAGCGCTCGTTCTGCCTTTCGGAGTGCAGGCACAGCGAACGCCGCCAGCGATGGTGCCGCTGCCGACGGGCTGGTTTGGAGTGAGGATCTCGGACCAGGCGATGGTCGATGAGCGTGGCAATGCGTTCTTTGACTCTTATCCAGTGGTCACTCACGTCGACCCCAATTCGCCCGCGGCGAGAGCGGGCGTACGGCCGGGTGATGTGTTGCTCACATTCAATTCACACGACATGCGCGGCGGCTCGGTGGAGCTCGCCAAGTGGCTCAAGGTCGGCGCGCCGTTCGTGCTGAGAATCAGGCGCAACGATGCGACGCGCGTCATCAGGGGAACGCTCGAGAAACGCCCCGAGAACTGGGAGCAGCAAATGACCGTCGAGCTCACAGTGCCGGAGATCATGGAGCAGCGAAGTGGAGGCTTTTCCCGCGGAATGCTCCGCACTCGCATGCCTGCGCCTGACCCGCTGCCCACGGTTCTCGGACCTGCATTGGGATATGGAGGCGGGGTCTATCCGTTCGCGGGTGCCGAATTCACGGCGCTGAACCAGGACCTCTGCGATGCGCTCGGTGTGAAGCCCGAAGGTGTGTTCGTGACGAACGTGGTCGAAGGCTCGGCGGCGAGGACGGCCGGACTACGCGGCGGGGACGTCATCGTGAAGGCGGACAGCATAAAGATCGAGAGCCCGATCGATCTCGTGCGCGCGATCAGGATCGCTGACGAGGCCGATCACACGGTCGACCTCCAGATCGTTCGCAAGCGTAAGAACCAGGCGCTGGTCCTTCGCTGGTAACTTCTAGGCCGGGTAAAGGGCAACCGACTGGCAAGCACAAAACCGAAGCAGGGAGCTGAAGGCTTTGCAGCGGTTCGCCGGGAGCTTACATACTGGCGCAACGGTTCCGGGGCATCTGGCGCCGCGTTTTTCTCTTGTAATCTGTTCGACGAGTGTGAGGACACATCTCCGCGGTCCCAGAATGCCCACGGAATAGCTCCTGGCAAGCTAGCCGCAACGCTTACAGCTCCCTGCCTCAGTATTGTGGATGCCAGACCAGCTAGGAAGTCGGATGCTTCCTCGCTTCGGGGAGCCACGATGCGTGAATCGCAATTGCAGAAATTCGATTCCTTGTACCAGTCGGGATTAGATTTCTACTTGCCTCGTTCCACGAGCATCGACTCGTCGCGATCATCGACGGCTTGAGGCCCACGTGTCTCGCGTCTACCTTGCGAATCCTGAGCACTGAATCCTTCCTCCCGATTCCCAGATGAGAATTGCGGTTCTCGACCCCGCCAGCGGCATCGCCGGAGACATGTTCCTCGGGGCGCTCGTCGACGTCGGGCTCGACAAGGCCTGGCTCGAGCGACTGCCATCCGCGCTGGGATTGTCGGGGGTCGATGTTCGCATCACCGACGTGCAACGCTCGCAGGTTCACTGCATCAAAGTGGATTTCGAGATTCCGCCGCAGCCACACGGCAGAGCGGTCTCCGAGATCCATCGGCTCATTGACGCGGTAAGGATTCCGGAAAAAGTCGCGCGGTCGGCCCACGCGGCATTCGAGGCGATCGCGGCGATAGAGAGCGCGATCCATGGTGTCGCGCCCGACGATCTGCATCTGCACGAAGTCGGAGCCGTGGACGCGATTCTCGACATCGTCGGGTCGATCTGGGGCGTCGAGATGCTGGGCATCGAGCGCATTTACAACACGAGAGTCTCACTCGGCGACGGTACGGTGAAGACCGCTCACGGTGTCCTGCCCGTGCCCGCTCCGGCGACGATACGTTTGCTCGAGGGATTCAACGTGCGGCACGGACCGCCGGGTTCGGGAGAGCTCACGACACCCACGGGAGCCGCGCTGCTGCGCGTGCTGTCGAAGGGCGCGCCTCCGCAGGAGTACACTCCCCGGCAGAGCGGTTACGGCGCCGGTACGCGCGACATCGACGGGCAGCTCAACGCGCTCCGCATAATTCTCGGCGAAGCCGCCGTCGACAGTCACGATCACCCACATCATCATCGGCACGAGCACGTGCACACTGAGCATCTCCATGTGTTGAGCGCGGACATCGACGACATGTCGCCGGAGGAGCTCGCGGGCGCCGCCGACGTGCTGCGGGCCGAGGGAGCACTCGACGTCGTGCTCCTGCACACGACCATGAAGAAGGGCCGGCTCGGCACTCGTGTCGAAGCGCTGGTACAGACTTCGGATCTCGCGCGCCTCGAGGAGAAAATCTTCCTTCAGTTCACGACGCTGGGAGTGAAGACGTTCGACGTCGTACGGAATGCGCTCGAGCGCGAGTCGCGCCTCGTTCGGTTCGACGGGCGGGACATTCGGGTCAAGGTCGCGACACTTCCGGACGGCACGCAGAGAGCGAAGCCCGAGTTCGATGATTTGCGCCGCGTCGCGGAGGAAACTTCGCGACCGCTGGCTGAGATCCGCTCGGAAGTGATGAGCGCACTCAACGACGCCGATCTTGGCTCGTCCGCGTCGCGAGGAAAATAGGTTGGAGCTGGAAGAGAGACTAATCGCTGCAGTTAGCGCGGCTGCTCGCGACCGAGTCGCGTATGTGTGCTACTCGGGCGGCATTGATTCGACAGTCGTGCTTGCGGCCTCGGTGCGCGCGGGAATCGAAACGATCGCTCTGCTCGGCGTAAGTCCTTCACTCGCCGCGGCGGAACGCGCAGACGCGCACCGGATCGCCGAGGAGATCGGCGCGTGCGTCGAAGAAGTCGAGACCAACGAGATGGAGCTTGCCGGATATCGGGCGAACGCCGGCGATCGCTGCTATTTCTGCAAGAGCGCGCTGTACGACACGGTTCAGGCACTCGCCGCGACCAGAAACCCGGAAGAGGTGACTTTCGTCGGAACGCATGTCGATGACCTGGGTGAGCACAGGCCCGGACTTCAGGCGGCAATGGAGCATGGGGTCGTCGCCCCGCTGGTTGACGCGGGATTCAACAAGTCGGACGTACGCGCGCTCGCGCGTCAATGGAATCTGTCGAATGCCGAGAAGCCGGCTGCGCCTTGTCTCGCCAGCAGGGTACCGGTCGGAATCGAAGTCACTCCCGAGAAGCTCGCGCAGATCGAGGCAGTCGAAGAATTCTTGCGCCTCCACGACGTCTGGCCCGCCCGGGCGCGCTGGCACGACGCTGTCGTTCGGCTCGAGATCCCGCCCGAGATGTTCGACCGCGTCGTCACTGATCCGTTCCGGGAAGACCTGCGACGGGCATGCAGAAAGGCCGGCTTCAGGTTCGTCGCGCTCGATCTGGGCGGACTTCAGAGCGGAAGCCTCTCGCTTCCCATGGTGGCGTCGTGACACAAGTGCGCTGGGATCTGGATCGCGAGTCGCGCACGGGGGTGCCAGAGGTCGTGTATGGCCCCGGAAAGAAGCCCGGGCATCTGCGCCAGATCTTCGAGAACACGAACGAGCTTCGTATGGCGTCGAGGCTGAGCGAGGAGCAGATGGAGGTCCTCAGCGATCTTGCGACCATCTATCCCGAAGCGCGGATGGCCGTCCGCAACCCTCGCGCAAAGAGGAACATGCCGGTAGTGCCCGTCATTACGGCGGGAACCGCCGACATCCCAGTTGCCCTTGAAGCGGCGACTACTCTCGATGCGATGGGTATCCCGACGTCGACTCACTTCGATGTCGGCGTCGCGGGGATACATCGCCTTCAATCCATTTTGCCGGAGCTTGCTTCGGCTCGCGTGTGCATTGTTGTCGCCGGGATGGATGGAGCGCTGCCGGCAGTCATCGCCGGGTTACTCCGCGCGCCGGTAATCGGCGTTCCAACTTCAGTCGGAACCGGTGTCGCTCAGGGCGGAATGGTCGCGCTCAACACGATGCTTTCCAGCTGCAGCCCGGGCGTGGCGGTTGTGAACATCGACAACGGGTTTGGCGCGGCGTGTCTGGCGCTCAAGATCCTCGGCTGCAATCCCCCCGACTAGCCCTCGTCGTTTTCATGGCGAGGAGGCTGGACGTCAGGCTCGCGATCCTGATCGCGGCGGCAATTGGCTCGATCGCGACCGCAACGACGGTTACATACGCGCAGGAGCCATTCGCTGGCGCGCATCAGGTCACACATTCCCAGACCTACGACCCATCATTCTCTCCCGACGGGAAGAGGATGGTTTTCATTTCCGTCGTCGCCGGCAGGGAGCAGCTTTTCGCCGCAGATCTCGATGGAACACACCGCATTCAGCTTACTCGCGACGACGCCGACCATGAAGATCCCGCCTGGTCTCCCACCGGACGACAAATCGCGTTCGTGTACATGAAGGATGGGCGTGAGATCATCCAGGTGATGAACAGCGACGGATCGCAGACAACGCGGCTGACGTCGCCGGAGATTCGCGCAATTCACCCGAACTGGTCTCCGGACGGGGTTTCACTCGCCTATTGTACTGACGATGACCTCCACCCACCGCAGAAGAACGCGGCGGAGATCTACACGATAGATCTGGCAACGAGGCGCGTCGTGAAGCTCATATCCGGAGGCGTGAATACGTACCCCGCGTGGTCGCCCGACGGCAGAAGGATTGCATTCAGGCGAATGCTCGGTGAAACGAACTCTGAAGTATTCGTGGCAGACGCGGACGGATCGAACCAGCGAAATATCACAAACCATGCAGCGTTCGATGGCTGGCCCTCGTGGTCTCCCGACGGGAAGAGGATAGCATTTGCGTCGAACCGGAATGCGCGAACGAATTACCAGATATTCGTCATGAACCCCGATGGGAGCGATGTGCGGCTGGTCGCGAACACGGAAGGCCGCGCCACTGCTCCGCAATGGACGCGTGATGGCAATGCGATCTACTTCCCGCTCTGTCGGAACATTGCCGGCGGCGTCGATTGTGAAATCTTTGCCGGGAAAGCAGACAAGGCAGCAAGCCCCTGATTTGCTCTCGCCGGCGCGAGTGGAATGGACAGTGCTGAATGACTGGCAACCTTTGCCGCGAGTGTGCTCATGGCTATCGCATACGGTGACACGCAGCTGTTCAATCTTGGCTTGTTGCTCATTCGCCTGATCTTCGGCCTGACAATGGTCGCTCACGGGGCCCAAAAGCTCTTCGGGTGGTTCGGCGGTTACGGACTGGCTGGCACTGGCGGTTTTTTCGAATCACTGGGCTTTCGCCCGGGACGCAGGTTCGCGGCGGCCGCGGCGCTCAGTGAGTTCGTGGGCGGATGGCTGTTCGCCCTTGGGCTTTTCGGCCCGGTCGGACCGGCGCTCATTCTCACGGTGATGCTCGTCGCATCAATCAGCGTACACCTTCCCAACGGATTCTTCGCCACGACGAACGGAGTCGAATTGCCGCTCCTGATCGCAACCACGGTGGTAGGAATAGCGCTCATTGGATTTGGGACCTATTCGCTCGATGCCGCGCTTCGACTCGGCGCATTGTGGACGCCGGGACTCATAGGGCTGGCGCTGGCCGTCGGGGTAATTGGCGGCATCGCTAATCTTCTCCTCAGGAAAAGGCCGACAACACCGACGGTCTGACTTGTCGTTCCGCATTCCACCAGGGGACAGTCCGCAATTGCACGACATGGACCTGAGGGGAAAGCGAGATAGATGCAGATAGGTATCTATACGTTCGCCGAGACAACGCCTGATCCGGTCACCGGACGGACAGTGACCGCCGCTCAGCGGCTTCGCGACCTCATTGAAGAAATCGAGCTCGCCGACCAGGTCGGGCTCGACGTGTTCGGGGTCGGCGAGCATCATCGCCCCGACTTCGCGGTTTCGGCTCCAGCGGTGGTCCTGGCTGCCGCTGCCGAGCATACGAAAAGAATTCGCCTGACGAGCGCCGTCACGGTTCTGAGCTCCGACGATCCGGTACGCGTATTTCAGGATTTCGCCACGCTCGACCTGCTGTCGGGTGGCCGCGCGGAGATCATGGCGGGACGGGGCTCGTTCATCGAATCGTTCCCTCTCTTCGGCTACGACCTCGATGACTACGACGAGCTGTTCGCCGAGAAGCTGGAGCTGTTGCTGAAGCTCATTGAGGGGGAGCGCGTGACGTGGTCAGGCGAGCACCGCGCATCGCTGCGAGACCTGGGAGTCTATCCGCGCCCACTTCAGGACAGGCTCCCGGTCTGGATCGCGGTCGGAGGCACGCCGCAATCCGTCGTCCGTGCCGCGACACTGGGCTTGCCGATGGCGCTCGCGATCATCGGCGGCGCGCCGGAGCGGTTCGTGCCCCTCGTCTCGCTGTATCGAGATACCGCTCGGAAGGTTGGACATGATCTTTCAAAGCTGGCGGTGAGCATCAACTCCCATGCATTCATCGGCGACGATTCAAAGCAGGCCGCCGACGAGTTCTTCCCATCATACGCCTACGTGATGACGAAGATCGGGCGGGAGCGCGGGTGGCCGCCTACTACCCGCGAGCAGTTCGAGATGCTTCGCTCGCCGCGCGGCTCTCTGCTCGTCGGGAGTCCGCAGGAAGTGATCGACAAGATTCTTTTCCAGTACAAGATCTTCGGGCACCAGCGCTTTCTGGCGCAAATGAGCGTCGGCACGATGCCGCACGCCAAGGTCATGCGGTCGATCGAGCTCCTCGGGACAAAGGTTGCGCCGGTGGTGCGGCGTGAGATTGAAGCAGCCGCGTCGCAGGCGCAGAGCGCCGGCATGGCGGCGACACGATGACGGAGGCGACCCAGTCTCCACCGCCGCCCGCCACGCTCAGTCATCGCCAGATACTCATCGCGTTCAGCGGTCTCGTGCTGGCGATGCTGCTCGCCGCGCTCGACTCCACAATTGTCTCGACCGCGCTGCCGACCATCGTGAGCGAGATGGGTGGACTCGAGCACCTTGCCTGGGTAGTGACCGGCTATCTGCTGGCGCAGACGATCGTCACGCCGGTCTACGGAAAACTGGGCGACCTGTACGGGCGAAAGATCGTGATGCAGTCGGCGATCGTGCTCTTTCTCGTCGGTTCGGCGCTGTGCGGACTGAGTCAGAACATGACGCAGCTGATTGTGTTTCGCGCGATCCAGGGTCTGGGCGGCGGCGGGCTCATCGTTACGACCCAGGCGGTGGTCGGAGACATCGTGCCCCCGCGCGACCGCGGACGCTACCAGGGAATCTTCGGCGCCGTCTTCGGTCTCTCCAGCATCGCCGGTCCTCTGCTGGGCGGCTATTTCACCACCCACCTGTCGTGGCGTTGGATCTTTTACATCAATCTGCCGGTCGGCATCGCCGCACTGGTGGTGCTGGCCGCGACGCTGCCGTCGCTCTCACGTCGCGTTGCCCGGTCCATCGACTATACGGGTGCCGGGCTGCTCGCCGTGGTGTTGAGCAGCATCACGCTGTTGTCCGATCTGGGCGGAACCGCCTATCAGTGGTCGTCGCCGGTGTCGATCGGATTGATCGCCGTCTCGGTGCTGTCGCTCGTGATCTTCGCGATGGTCGAGCGCAAAGCGGCCGAGCCTGTGCTGCCCTTGCACCTTTTCCGGCAGCAGACGTTTGTGGTCACATCCGCCGTGGGGCTGATCGTCGGATTCGCTCTGTTTGGATCGGTTACATACTTCCCACTCTATCTGCAGGTCGTAAAGGGTGTAAGTCCGACCGGGTCGGGAATGCAGATGGTGCCGATGATGGGCGGCATGCTGGTGACATCGATCTTGTCGGGCCAGCTCATAAGCCGGACTGGCCGCTACAAGATATTTCCGCTGCTCGGCACGGCAGTCATGACGGTGGGACTCTTTCTGATGTCACGCCTGACGCCTCAAAGCACAGAAGTCACCGCGTCGATGCTAATGCTCGTGCTTGGCGTCGGACTTGGAATGGTGATGCAGGTACTCGTAATCACCGTGCAGAACGACGTTGAATACCGCGATCTCGGAGTTGCGACCTCCGGGGCGACGCTATTCCGATTGATCGGCGGGTCGCTGGGCACCGCGATCCTCGGAGCAATATTCGCGGCGCGACTGAGCGTGAATCTCGTCCGTCTTCTGCCTCCCGGTACGGTGGCGAACGAAGCGGCGCGCAATATGAGCGTCCAAGCGCTGCTGCAACTCCCGCCTTCGGCTCGTGCCGCGTACGCGCAGGCGTTCACGGTGTCGCTCGACACAATGTTCCTGGTCGCCACCGTCGTGTGCGCGATTGGATTTGTTCTCACCTGGTTCCTTCCCGAGCGGCCGCTTCGGGCAACTGTGGCGGCGTCGGCGCGCGATGCAGGAAACGAGGCAGGGGAGGCGTTCGCCCGACCGTCGGACGAGGATGCTGTCGCCGCCCATCTTTATGCTGCTCTTGCCTCGCTCGCCGATCGTGATGTGCAGCGCGCGCACATCGAGCTGATCGTCGCGCGCGCTGGAGAGACTTTGAGCGCGCTCGCGGCCTGGCTTCTCGTGCAGGTCGAGCGTGAGCCGCGGGTTTCACCGTTCGAGCTCGCACGCGGCCAAGGAATCCCGGCTGAACGTGCGCAGGCTGCTATCGAAGAGCTGCGAAGGCGCGGGCTGGTCACGATCCCGCGCGCCGACTCGACCACGCATTCCGAGCTCACCGCCACGGGGTGCCGGGTGCTCGATCGTCTCGTTTCAGCGCGGCGCGCGCATCTCTCGGAGCTGGCTGAGGAGTGGAATCCGACGCTCGAGGGCGACGTGGGGGCATACCTGCGGAAGGCGGTCAGGGATCTCGTGCCGGACGCGAGGCACGTGAGCTGAATTCAACAAGGTGACTGCTGGTGAAGCCGCGCGAGACATCACGCTTCAACTTCCTACCTCATACCTAACTGGCTCGCACCTCCTACCTTACTCTTCTCGCAGTTGCAGTCGAACTGAGGCATCCGCATCAGCTACCGCCTAGCGATACCTCTTACCATCCCAGCAAGTGCCTGCACGCGGGCTGGGTCCGAAGCCGTGCGTACGTCCCGGTCCAGCCGGTTTGCAAGTTGCGACAGCGCCGCTCGCTCGTTTGCGCCTTTCATCTTCTCGGCGCGACCGAGATCGCGCGCGATGCTGGCAGATCGGTCGGATGAAATTCCCTTGTCCCGCACGAGCTGATCGAGATAGGCACGCGCTACGACGTAGCTCGCCGGCCACACCAGCTTCGGCTGGTTCTGCGGATTGAACACATCAAAGCGCACCAGCTTCGCAGCGTCGATCTCGTTTTGCGACAGCTGGTCGCTCGGCTTGAGGTCGAGAATATCCAGCCCGCGGTCGATCTCCGAGGCGTAGATGTGGCCGTTGTACCAGTACGTCCCCCAGTCGCCACCGAGCAGCAGCTTGGTTGAATCCATCGGTCCGCGGTCGAAGAAGGCGATCTCCTTCGCATGGGCGGGATCCGTGAAATCGAATACGGAGATGCCACCCTGGTACCAGGCCTGGGCCATGATGTCGCGGCCAGGGACGGGAATGAGCGACCCGTTGTGGGCGACGCAATTCTCCTGATCGGTCTGTGCCACCGGGAGCTTGTAGTGGCCGGCCGGAGTCAACTTGTCGCCGGCGCGGTAGAAAATCGCGTCCGCGCCCCAGGTGATCTTGTCGGTCGGGCGGCACCGGGGCGCCATTCCGCCGCCCCATTCATCGGAGAAGAGCACCTTCGTCCCGTCGTTGTTGAAAGTCGCCGAATGCCAGTACGCGAAGTTCGGATCGATTACAGCGGCGATTCGTTTCGGATGCACCGGGTCGTGGATGTCGAGCAGGATGCCGTTCCCCGAGCATGCGCCGGCCGCCAGTCCGATCGCCGAGTAAACGGTGATGTCGTGGCACTGATTCGTCTGCGATGTGCTCTGCGTTCCAGCGCCGTGCGCCCCCCCCTGCCACAGTCCCGCGATGGCGCCCGACGAATCCGCGAAGATGCGCGGAGAGTTTACCACCCGCGCGTTCTGGGGAGCCGCCACCGGCACCTTGATGATGTCGATCCGGAACAGTGATGTGGTCGTATCCGTCAACGACGCGCCGCGCGCGCAGCCGGCCAGCTCTGATCCCGATCGAACCACGCTGGTACCGGAGACGTAGATGTAGACGTTCTCCCGATCGTTCGGATCGATCACCAGCGTGTGTGTGTGCGACCCGCGGCAGGTCTGTACGGCGGCCACCTGCTTCGGATGATCAAGGTCGCTGATGTCGAAGATGCGGACGCCGCGAAAACGTTCGGCGCTGACGGTGTCGGTCACTCCCTGGGTGCCGCAGTCAACACGTCCGCGGGTCTCTTCCACCGAGAAGAACAACAGATTCTGGTACACGGAGGGATCGCCCTGGCCGCCGGGGCACACCAGCGACGTGCGGAGCGTTGGGCTTTTCGGGTTGGAAACGTCCCAGATCTGCAGGCCGTTGAACCCGCCCTGGAACACGAAATTCCCCTTGAACGCGAGGTCACCGTTCAGGAATGCAAAATCGCCCAGATTCTGGGCGTTCCCGAAGTTCTGCGGCCGCGCGCCGTGGCCCACCAGCTCCATGTTGCTGGCAACTTCAGCCGCATCATTATACCCGGCGCGGAGTCCGATGCGCGGGTCACCGTGGCTGATGGCGACGCTATCGCTCTGCGCTCCGGCGGTCACCGCGAGAAGCGACCCGGCAAGTACGAACAGATGCCGGAGGTGAAGGCTGCTCCATCGGGCAGGCGATGGCGGGACCGTAGATCTCGGTGTCATTTACGTTCTCTCTGGGTGGGGGTGTCGTGCTTCGGACTGGATGTGCTCAACGACGCATCTTTCCGCCAGTGGGACCCAGCGTATCAAGAAGAGCGTTCATGCGCGCAATCTCGGCGCGCTGATCGGAATCCACTTCGGACGCGAAACGAAAAACTTCTGCCTCCTGCCCGGAACCGGTGGTGCCGAGCAGGCTGGCGACCATCACCAACGCGCCTTCGTGGTGGCGGACCATGTCCCTGAGGAAGAGCTTGTCGAACTCGTCGCCGTTCGCCCTGGCCAGCTCGGCGATCTGCTCGGTCGTAAGCATTCCCGGCATGAGCGTGTCCGACATTGCCATGCCTGGCATGTTCATGGAATGACCGGCCATGGCGTCGTGATCGTGTTGCGCGTGATCAGCGGGAATCTCCTGATGCCGGTCCTTCAGCCATTGTTTCATCATCGCGATCTCGTCCTTTTGCGAGACCTGAATCCGCTGGCCGAGGAGTCGGATGTCCTGTCGGGTCGTGCGCTCCGGTATTAGCGCCGTCATCGCCAGCGCCTGCGCGTGATGTCCGATCATCCCCTGCATGAAGCGGACGTCTGCCGCCGTGTAGCGTGGCCCGTCCTGGGCCGATGCCATCGCAGGCGCGATGGCCACGAGAATGAACAAGCGACCTCTAAACGATTTATTCATGAGCTCTGTGGATTGAACGTATTGTCCTGCCGGTTTGTTGCAAGCTCGCGGCGTCGCAGTAATCCTGGTGTCAGCGAGCGGGAATGTTGCGCCCGATTCGTTCGAGCGCCCACGCCGCATGCTCCGCGACGAGCGGCTCCGGGTCGTCGAGCGCCGCGACGAGAGTGGTTACGTCGTCAGCCGTTCCAACGTTGCCGAGGGCCGTCGCGGCGTTGCGCGCGAGTCCCCGTCGCTTCGCGCGTTTCATCGGCGACCCTCTGAACTCCCGGCGGAATGAGTCGTCGTCCATCGACAGAATCCTCCTCGCCACCGCCCGCGCATCGCCGTCGAGAATGTCGCGCCGGCGGAACGACTCTTCGCGAATATCCTGAGAGAATCGCACGTTCCAGGGACAAACGTCCTGACAGATGTCACAACCGTAGACGAGACCGCCGATCTTCTCGCGCTGCTCCCGCGGAATCGCGCCCTTTGCCTCGATTGTGAGGTAGGAAATGCACTTTCTGGCGTCGAGCACGCGTGGCTCGACGAAAGCATCCGTAGGACAGGCGTCCAGGCAGCGAGTGCAGCTGCCGCATCGATCCGACTCGAACGGCGCGTCCGGCGCGAGGTCGACGTCAACAAGCAGGACGCCGATGAAGAAGAAGGATCCAACGCGCGGATTGATAAGATTTGTGTTCTTCCCGAACCACCCGAGGCCGGCGCGGCGCGCGAGATCGCGCTCGAGAATGGGGCCGGTATCGACGTAGGGCTTTCCGTGAATCGGGCGGCAGACTTCTGACTCGAGCCAGCGATGAAGCTCGTCGAGCCTGCCAGTCATTACGTCGTGATAGTCGTCCCCCCGGGCATACCGCGCGACGGGCCCACTCGGCTCGCGACCACCGTAATTCAAACCCACTACGATCGCGCTTGTGGCACCGGGAAAAGGCAGACTGGAGTCGCGGCGCTTCACTGAGCCGCGCGGGAGATAGTCCATCTCGCCCGCGTATCCGGTCTCGATCCACGTATCGAATGCGTCGGCCGTCTCCATTGGGCCTAGCGAGGTTATGCCGACGAGATCGAACCCCAATCCATACGCCTGCGCCTTGAGCAAGTTTTCGAGGGCGAATTCCTCGGCGATCGCGGTACTCACTCGTTTACACTCGCCCAGCGGGCATAACGCTCGACGTCAGTGACGGAAGGGACGGCATCGTAGTCCCCATATGCGGTGTACATACGCCAGCGGAGATACGTGGAATCGGGCAACGGAAGAAAGGGAAAGTGTCGGTACCAGGTGTTTGACCTGAACCGCCAGGTGATCCGCATCAGATCGAGCGCAAGTCGCGGATGGCGTGTTGTCCGCAACGCCAGTCGGAACGCGAGTCGTAGCCACGGCATGTCCCCCCTAATATATAGAAGAGGTCATGCCACACTCCGACGCGCATGTGCTGGGCCTCATCTCCGACACGCACGGGCTGATTCGTCCCGGCGTTCACGAGGCCCTGATGGGAGTAGAGCTGATTCTTCACGCCGGTGATGTGGGTGGCTCGTCGATTCTCGACGAGCTGCGTCTGATTGCGCCGGTCAAGGCGGTGTTAGGCAACACTGACCCGTCCGGAGCGCCCGGGCTGGCCGAAGAGGTCGTCCTCGAGGTCGGCGGATTGCGCGTGCACGTCAGCCACGGTCACGAGGTCGGGAGTCCCACGCCGGCGAACCTGGCCGGGCGATATGATGCAGATGTCGTGGTTTACGGCCATACGCACCGGCCGCTCGTCACACGGCACGCTGGCAGGCTTTTCGTCAATCCTGGGTCGGCCGGCGCCAAGCGATTCAATATTTCCCCGTCTGTTGGAAAGTTGATTATCGCGAACGGAAAAGCGGAGGTGGAGATCATTGACATCGCTTGAGCTGATGACGGAGGAAGTGCAGGTGTGGGTGGCCTCGCTCGATGTGACCGACGAGCGGTACGACACCCTCGCGCGTGTGCTGCCCTCCGAGGAGAAGGCACGCGCGGCAAGCCTGACGCCGATTGCGGCGCGAAGGTTTGTGGTCGCGCGCGGCATTCTCCGCACTCTGCTCTCCGGCTTTACCGGCACGTCGGCCGAAAAACTGCGCTTCAGTTACGGGAATTCCGGAAAGCCGTCGCTCATCGATCGCAACAGTGTCCACTTCAACATCTCGCACTCGGCTGATCTGGGGCTGTTCGCGTTCGCGCCGGATCGTCCCGTCGGCGTGGATGTGGAGAATGAGCGGCCGGTGAGACGCCTGCTCGACGTCGCGCAGCGCTTCATGTCCGACGACGAGCTCCGGACACTCGTGGACATCGCGCCCGAGGAGCGAGATGCGGCGTTTCTGAAGTCGTGGGTCGTGCGCGAAGCACGTCTCAAGGCGGAAGGAAAAGGGGTGTGGTCGGGATCGGAACACGTCAACCCACGTCCGAGCCTCACGCACAAGCTCTTCGCCCCCCGCCCCCATTACATTGCCGCGATTGCGGCTCCGGAATCGGATTGGCGGCTCTACACCTGCGCAATGAAGGACTAGCTGCGCGACAAACGTTCACCTGAAATAGCCTGTCCCCGGCGGGCCGGCATCATACCGTTACCGACTTCGGCTTTGCGCTCGCCGTGCACAGGCCTCTTATTTCAAGGTCTGGCCCCGAGCGGTACCACGGCGCAGGCTGCGGCTCCGACCTGGATTCAGACCGACGAGGAGGTACGATGCGGAAGATTTCTGGTTTGCTTGGTGCTTTGATTCTCGCGCTCACGACGATTTCATGCGGCGGCGGCTCGACCGCTCCGGGTGGGGGTGGAGGAGGAGGGGGTGGTGGCGGGGGCGGCACCTGTCCGGCAGGCACCTTCTGCTTTGGATCGACCACCTACACGCCGACGACACGCACGGTCGCCGTTGGATCGACGGTAACCTGGCAAAACGATTCCGGGGTCATACATAACGTCACGTGGAACGACGCGACTGGGCGGGCCGCCGCGCTCGCGGGCGATGCGGCGGGCGACATCGCGGACTTCGGCAGCGGCTCGCACACGCGGGTGTTCAACACTGCCGGCACCTACGGCTTTCACTGCACCATCCACGTGGGAATGACGGCGACCCTCACCGTTCAGTAATCGCTGTCTAGAAGAACGAGACTCCGTCCAAAGTCTTCGGCACGGTGATGCCGAGCGCGGCAAGAGCGCTCGGCATCACATCCACCGTGCGCCGGGGCACGCCGGTCGGCGGGCGGTTCAATAGCAACGGCACAAGCATGTGCTCCCGGTGCAGCGCTCCATGCGAAGAGACGTGTGGAATCGGCTCATAGCGGGCTCGATAGTCCCAGTCCCGCGCGGCTGAAAGAACGATGTCGCCGCAGCGCGGGGACGCGATCAAATGCGCGATCTGCACGAGGGCATCCGGATAATCACTTTCGATCGTTGCATCGTACGCTTCTCCATCACTGAGCGACCTCTGCACGCCGATGCCAAGCGGATCACCGCTCTGGGGCGTGTAGGAATATCTGGACTCGCCCCACGTAAGCGTCGCGGAGCCGCGGCCCATCGCGCGAATCTCGCACGAAGCCGAACTGGTGGGGAGAATCAACAGATCGACCGACGCGCGGGAGAGGAGCCTCTCCGGCAGATCGTTCCACTTACCACCGAGTGTCGGCCACCAGGGGCGAGTCTTCTGCTCGAGGTCGAGGTACAGGTGCGCCATCGCGTTGCCGCTCACCATCACGGCGATATCGGCCGAAGTATTGAAAGCCCATGGATGCGCCAAGGTAGTGTATCCCCACTCCGAAATCAGCGCGACGAGATCCTCGTGCTCGGCCACTGGTGAATGTCCGTGATCGCTTCCCACCCATAGGTGCATCTTTTTCCACCGTCCATCGCGCTCCGCATCGGAGCGGATCTGCGCGACGGTTTCATCCACGATCCGCACGGCATCGCCGACAATTTGCGCATCGTGACCCGCGGCGTGGGACGTCTTGTCAATTCCAGTGAGAGCGATGAAAGCGAATCTCGTTCGCTGCGTTCGCAGGCGCAGCGCTGCTTCCTCTCCGACCAACCGGTCGATCGCCAGCCAGCCGCGCACGTTGCCGCGAAAGTGGGTGGCGGCCGCGCGCGCGACGAATGCCGGGCTCTGACCGATGCGCTCGCGGCGCCGAAGCCCCCGCCCGATCACGCTCAGCGCGCCGAAGCTCGGCTTGGCGAGCTCGAAGATGGTCGGCGACGCGCGGTCGATGTCGCGATCCACGAACCGCATCTCGGGGCCGACGTAACTGCGTGCGTGTCCGGACAGTCTCGCAATGCGCCGCGACCGATCGTACCAGCGCAGGCCGGGCAGGCCGATGCTCCCCGGATATCTCCCCATCAGGAATGGCGCGTACGCCGGACCAGTGACGGACGGAAACACCGAGGTGATCGTGGAGAACTGACCTTCTTCCCGAAGTGCTGCGAGCGCCGGCGAGTGACCGCCGTCGAGGGAGCGAGCGAGAGCATCCGGTCGCACCCCATCCGCTATGATCATGACGACCTGCGCACCATCACCTGGCGGGCTTTGTGCAGACGCACGCAACTTTAGTTTCCCGATGAAGAGAGCCTACAGGACCGTTCTCTGCTGGATTGAAGATGGTTCGGCAGGGGCGTTCACTGTCGGTTCAAGATGGTTCGCCAAGCCCGCGTCAGCGGCCAACGATGAAGAATAGAAAAGATAAAACCAACGCCCGCCCGACGAATCCGGGTGGCATGCGGTCAACGCGGGCGCGCACCGCCGGCGGCAAGAAGCTCAATCCCGAAGTGATGGCCTCCGCCGAGCAAAAGGCGCTCGAGGGACTCAGGCAAAGGACGGAGGAGGGGCATCTCAAGGCGGGGAGAACGCCACCGTCGCAACAGGGCACGGGAAAACTCGCGGTCACACGGCGCACAGTCGACGATGCCATTCGCGACTCGTCGCCCGTCACCGAAGACGAAAAACTCCTCCAGCAGTCCGGTCCGCGCGTCGATTTCACGAGGACCGATCCGTGGCGCGTGCTGCGCATCATGGGCGAGTTCATCGAGGGATTCGACACGCTCGCGTCTATCGAGAAAGGGGTTACCATCTTCGGTTCAGCGCGCATCGGTCCCGACGATCCCCACTACGAAGCGGCGGTGGAAACTGCGCGCCTCCTGGCGCTTGCCGGCTTCGCCATCATCACGGGCGCCGGACCCGGAATCATGGAGGCCGGTAACAAGGGCGCCCGACTTGGTGGAGGCCGGTCCATCGGCTGCAACATCGAGCTGCCGTTCGAGCAGGGCGCGAACCCGTACGTCGACACGCTCATTCATTTCAAGTATTTCTTCGTCCGGAAGACGATGTTCATCAAGTACTCGGCGGCGTTCGTCATCTTCCCGGGCGGTTTCGGCACGCTCGACGAGCTGTTCGAGGCGCTCACACTCATTCAGACCGGCAAGATCTACCGGTTTCCCGTAATTCTCTTCGGCCGCTACTACTGGGCGGGATTGCTGCGCTGGCTGCAGGCTCGAGTGCTGAGCGAGGGCAAGATCTCGGAGGGAGATCTCGATCTCATGCTCGTGACCGACGATCCGGCCGAAGCGGCGCAGGCGATAATCTCGGCGTACAAGTCGCTGGGCAAGACCGCCGGACAACAGTTCGAGGAAGTCGTGGAAGGACGAGATGGCGAAAGGAAGTAAGGGCAACGGAGAGGGAAGAGGGCGCGGCGGCTTCAAATCGTCGCGGCACGGAAAGGCGTCAGCGGCCGGACCCAAGGCTCAGCAGAAGCTCGCCGCCGAAGAGCGGGAAAAGCAGGGCGTACAGCACACCGCGCACGAGGCGAGCCGTTTTCTCAGGGGACAGCGCATCGATCCTCGCCGCATCGACGGAAAGGAGACTGTCGCCGAGCTGATCGAGGGAACGTTCCTCGCCTACAATGCGGCGCGCCTCCGCGAAGCATGCCAGCTCTTCACCGAGAAGATGCTCGAGCCCGAGGTCACCGTTGGGCTCTCGATCACCGGCGCGCTCACGCCGGCGGGGCTGGGAATGTCGGCGCTCATTCCGCTCATAGAAGGAGGATTCGTCGACTGGATTATCTCCACCGGCGCGAATCTCTACCATGACACTCACTTCGGGCTCGGGCTCGCAATGCACCGCGGAAACGCGCAGGAGTCAGACGTCGTGCTGCGCGAGGAGGGAGTCGTCCGCATCTACGACATTTTCTTCGACTACGACGTGCTGCTCTCCACCGATGCGTTCTTCCGGAAGATCATCACCGGTAAGGAATTCCAGCGAGCGATGTCGAGCGCGGAGTTTCACAACCTCGCCGGCAAGTATGTTCGCGAGCGGGAAAAGGCCCTTGGCATCGGACAGAAGTCGCTGCTCTCGGCAGCGCATTCCGCCGCGGTACCGATCTACACGTCGTCGCCTGGCGACAGCTCGATCGGAATGAACATCGCGGCACTGGCGCTCGATGGGAACAAGCTGGTGCTGGATCCCAACCGCGATGTGAACGAGACGGCCTCGATCGTTCTCGATGCGAAGCGCGGTGGAGGAAAGAGCGGCGTCATGATCCTTGGCGGCGGCAGCCCCAAGAACTTCATGCTCCAGACCGAGCCGCAGATCCAGGAGGTTCTCGGGATCGACGAAAAGGGACACGATTTCTTCCTCCAGATCACGGACGCGCGTCCGGACACGGGCGGCCTCTCCGGTGCGACACCGGCGGAAGCGGTGAGCTGGGGCAAGATCGATCCTGATCGGTTGCCGGATGCGGTGGTTTGCTATCTCGATTCGACGGTCGCGCTGCCGCTGCTCACTTCCTACGCTTTTGCGCGGCACCAGCCACGGCCGTTGAAGCGGCTGTTAGATCGGCGGGAAGCGATGATGTCGAAGCTGAGGCAGGAGTACGAGAAGTCCTCGGCGCAGCCGGCCGCCATCGACCACACGGATTCGAAGCTCCCGCAGCACCGATAGGGGGGTCGTTCTTCGCAGAGCCCGGGTGATTGCCTCCCGGGTCCAGACTCTCTAGCTTGGATTAGCGGGCGCCCGGCCTTTCATCGCGGTCGGGCGCTCGTTTTTTCGATAATGGCGCAGGACCTTCAGGAAGGCTCGAGTCGCATGATCGAACAACTCAAGATAAAACTCGGAGAGGAAGCCCAGCGTCTCCAGCACGAGCTGAGCATTACGCTGCCGCAGGAAATTCGCAGAGCCGTAGAGCTGGGCGATCTACGCGAGAACAGCGAGTACAAAGCCGCACTCGAGCGCCAGCAGTTTGTGCAGGCCCGGCTGGGCCAGCTGCGCCAACGTCTGAGCAAGCTGTCACAAATCGACGTGACGCAGATTCCCTCCGACAAGGTCGGACTCGGCTCGCAGGTAGTGGTGCAGGACGAGAAGACGGGCGAGCGTGAGAGCTTCAGCCTGGTGTTTGGCGACTCGGTGGAATTCGAGGAGGGGCACGTGAGCATGTCGTCGCCGATCGGCAAGACACTGGTGGGAAGAAGCGTCGGCGAGACCGTTGTGCTCAAGCTTCCGGCGAGCACACGCCGCCTCAAGATCATCCAGCTCAAGACCATACACGACGCGGCGTGAGTCGCCGCGGGGGCGACGCGTCTCGCCGTTCACCGCCTATTAAGCGTCGTCCACCGTAAGGCCCAGTCAAGGCGCTTGTTGCGTCCTGCGCACATAGGTAGCGTGCTCCCAGAACCACACGCGTCGGGAGGCGTTTCACCATGAAGGGCTTTGTTGTTATGCTGGCAGTCGCTTCACTTTGCGCATGCGGTGGTGGAGGCGGCGGAAGCACCACCGGTCCAACGAATAACGGCGTCAACACTCCTCCGCCAGCCGACGGGATTTCCGTCTCCAACAACATGTTCACTCCCGGCACGAAGACCATCGCGGTCGGAGCGGCGGTGAAATGGGCGTGGAACAGCTGCACCGGTGACTCTTACAATGGCCAGACCTGCGTGTCTCACAGCGTGACCTTCGACGACGGAACCACGTCGGCGACACAGGATCAGGGAACCTACACCAGAACTTTTGGCGTTGCCGGGACTTACAACTATCACTGTTCGCAGCACGGGACAGCGATGTCGGGAACCATCACGGTCCAGTAATCGCCGACTGGTCACCCGTGAGCGGTCGTTCGGGCTCTGTGGTCTGAAGAAATCTCAAAGCAGCACTTTGGACGTCCTGAACGATCGCACCGCTCCCTCACCTCCGCGCCGACCACTTCGGCCACCAGGGAAGTGACGGCCGCACAAACACAATGATCCGCTTCCACGGCCCGCGACAGCGGACACGCGCGCCCGACAATGCGGTACGTCCCGCCCGATTTCTCGACCGACGTTATTCCGCCGAGTGCGTTGAGCAGATCCGACGCGCCGGACACGCGCGATGAAAGCAGGCCCTGCGTCTGAGTGAGGCCGCGCGCAAGCCGCTTGCCCACGCGCTTGAGAAAAGCGATCACCTGCGGACCCGAGGTCCGGTCGCGGAGCTCCTCGAGGCACGCGATGAGCACCGGCGCGTAGGCCCGCGAGAACGCTTCCTCCCCTTCCGAGCTGAGCGTGTAGACGGATGCGGGTTGTCCCACGACGCCGGTTCTCCGCACTCGTTCTTTGCGGACTGTTCCCGCGCCCTCGAGCGCGTCCAGATGAAAGCGCACCGCGTTGTCGGTGACGCCGAGCTGTTCGGCGAGATCATCGACGGTCCACTGTCCCTCTCTCAACAGCGCGAGGAGTCGAGCTCGCGTCGCGTCGGCGCGGAGCTTCAGAGATGGGCGGCGCGTATCAGTCATTTGCCCTCAGTTTAATGCCATCCGCCGAATAAGTCAAAGAAAAACTTGACTTATTCCCATGGACTGGATAGAGTCCGGTTGCAAGGCATCTCACGCTCGGTTTCCCTCTCGGAGGTTTCGAATGATTTTGCAGAACCGCACCATCCTCAGGTATGGCACCATGGCAGCGCTGGCCGTCACGTTCGGATTGCCCGTCGCAACTGCCCGATCCCAGGCCACCGCGCCCAAGCTCGACGATCCCACGATCGTCGCAATATTCGATGCCGCCAACACGTATGATATGGAGACGGGTTCGCTTGCCGTAAGCAAGGGCCATTCGAAGGCAGTCCGTGATTTTGGGGCGATGCTCGTTAGAGACCACCGAAACGTCCGCCAACAGGGGCGAGATCTCGCGAAGTCGCTCAAGGTGACCCCCACGCCACCTCGCGATTTCCCCCTCGCCAAGGCACACGTCGCAGCGATGCGGTCTCTGCGCGGACTCAGGGGAAGCGCTTTCGATCGCGCCTTTCTCAAGCACGAGGTTGACTTTCATAACGCGGTGATCGATGCTGTGACCAACACGTTGTTGCCGGCGACTCATAATGCTCAGGTGAAAGACCTGGAGACAAAGGTTGCGCCGGCGTTCGTGGCGCACCGCGACCGGGCACAGAGCCTCCTCGATAAGCAGAAGTGACCGAACATTCCAATGAGCTGATCGGCCCTGACCTGGCGCTGGGTCTCGAGGTCAGCAGCGTTCGTGCGGGTCAGCTCATTGCCGGTCACGCATTTGGAGAGCCGGTGCTGCTCGTTCACGTCGAGCCGAACTGGTTCGCCGTAGGCGGCAAATGCACGCACTACGGAGCTCCGCTCGACCAGGGTGTCCTCGTCAGCGAAACGATCCGCTGCCCGTGGCACCACGCCTGCTTCGAGCTGCACGACGGGGCGGCGTCCCGCGCTCCAGCTCTCAACGATCTGCCCTCGTACGATGTCGCTGTAGAGAACGACATCGTACGTGTCACCCGCAAGCGAGATCACGGACAACTGAAGCGCGAGGGCCACCGGGCTCGCTGCTCGCCCGCGCCGGAACGCGTTCTGTTCGAGGAGAAACCTACGACCGGCCCGGAGTCGGTCGTGATCATCGGCGGTGGCGCCGCGGGGAATGCTTGCGCCGAGATGCTGCGGCGAGAGGCATATCGGGGCCCGGTCACGATCATTGATCCGGATCCCGACGCGCCCTACGACCGGCCCAATCTCTCGAAGGACTATCTGGCCGGGAACGCACCGGAGGAGTGGCTTCCACTTCACCCCAGGGAGTTTTACGCCGCCCAGCACATCGAGATTCTCTCCCGGCTGAAGGTCACGGAGATCGATATCCAATCGCGGACGGTGCACCTGAGCGATGGCAGCAGTCGCAAATACGGATGCCTGCTCATTGCGACAGGCGCGACTCCCATCCGCCTCGACGTGCCGGGCGGCGATCGGATCGCCTATCTGCGCACTCTCGGGGATTGCCGTGCGATAATCGGAAAGCTCGGCGCCGCGAAGACAGCCGTGGTCATCGGTGCGAGCTTCATCGGATTGGAAGTTGCCGCCTCGCTCGTCACTCGTGGATTGAAGGTGAGTGTCATCGCTCCGGAGACACTTCCCCTCGAGCGCGTGCTCGGAACCGAGCTGGGAACTCTCGTCAAGAGCGTTCACGAGCAGCAGGGCGTCACGTTTTGCCTCGGGCGCAAAGTGACAGCCATCGATGATAAGCAGGTGATTCTCGACGACGGAACCCGGGTCGATGCGGATCTGGTCGTTGCCGGAGTTGGAGTTCGGCCCGACCTGCAGCTCGCCGAAGCAACAGGCTTGAGGCTCGATGACGGTCTGGCCGTCAATGAGTTCCTCGAGACCAGCGCCAGCGGAGTCTTTGCCGCCGGCGACGTGGCACGGTGGCCGGATGCGTACTCCGATCTCCGTCTTCGCATCGAGCACTGGGTGGTAGCCGAGCGACAGGGACAGGTCGTCGCGCGCAACATGCTCGGCGCGCGAGATCGCTTCGACGACATTCCGTTTTTCTGGAGCGCCCACTACGACAAGCTGTCCATCCAGTACACGGGTCACGTCGAGCGTTGGGACGAAACCAGAATCGAAGGGGATGTGATGAAGATGGATTGCGCGGTTTCCTACATTGTCGGAGGCCGGCGCAGGGCGATGGCAACGATAAACCGCGATCGCAAGAATCTGCAGACGGAAGTGGAGCTGGAGACCGAGCTGTTGCTCAAACCACCGCCCGACGTCACGCTCGAAGCGACGGAGGCCTGACCCAGTGGCAACACGACTTTTTCGTCCTGCTCCGACAAAGGAAATTGCTGAGGCCGATAGTGGCGGCGAGCTCGAGGATCTCATACGGCGCGAGCTGGAGCTGATCGGCGAGGATCCCGAGCGCGAAGGCCTGCTCAAGACTCCGAAGCGCGTCGCCAACTCGATGAAGTTCCTTACAGAGGGCTATAAGTCCAGCGCTGAGGAAGTAGTCGGGCGGGGCATCTTCAAGGAAGAGCACGACAACATGATCATGGTGCGCGACATCGAGCTCTACTCGTTGTGCGAGCACCACATGCTGCCCTTCTTCGGGAAGGCTCACGTGGCGTACATCCCGAACGGGAAGATCGTCGGGCTCTCCAAGATCCCGCGCATCGTGGACGTCTATGCGCGACGTCTACAGGTG
>JBGPHO010000004.1:0-24857 GCA_041484425.1 Gemmatimonadaceae bacterium | reverse complement strand
CGCTGCTGCCCGCTGCCCGCTATTCGCTTACTGCTAATAGCGAACTGCGACGGGACAGTTTTCGATTGATTCAATCAAGCCAACGCAGTTCAGCGATCAGCGATGAGCGGCAGCGGGCAGCAGCGTAGTTCGGTTCTGGCAGTCGATCTAGAACTCGCCTGCCCCGATGGTCTCCCACTCCTCGCCGCGCGAAACCCGCTCGTACGCGTGCTCGAGCATGTCGGGGTTGCCCGCCAGGAATCGGCAGCGCGCTTTTCCGCCGACGGTGCATTCGATCTCCATCACGGCGACCGGATAATCGGCGAGACAGCCGAGGAACCCGGCCAGTGTCCCGGTGGTGAGATGGCATCCACTCTCGCCTTCGCCGTGGAGCTGCGCTTCCCAGCATCCCTCGATGTCGATCACGGCCAGCGCGTCGTGCAGCGAGCGAAACGTCACGCGTCCCCATCCCGCTGCCTGAAAAAACTCAGCGGCGCTCGCGGAGAACTCGTCGATCGGAAGATCTTCCGCCTTCCTCGAGCCGCGATCGCTGAGCCAGGTCTCGAACGCGTCGAATAGCGAGCCCGCGCCCGCGTACCCCGCCTCACGAAGCGCATCGGGCCCGCCACCGCTGGCGCCTGCGACGCGCAGGCGAAGATCGCGCAGCGTACGCTGCGCCAGGCCGATCAGCTCGGGGGCTTCTGAAGTTGTCATGCGAAGTTAGGACGATCTCACGCGGTAGATGTTGCGGGAGAATTGACTCGACGCAAGAGGTCGGCCTCGTCGATTATCGTGACGCCGAGTGATTTCGCCTTGTCGAGTTTGCTTCCGGCATCCTCGCCGGCGAGCAGGAAATCTGTCGACTTCGAGACGGATCCGGTGACCCGCCCGCCGGCGGCTTCGATCATCGCGGTCGCCTTCGCTCTGCTCAGCGTCGGCAGTGTGCCGGTGATGACGAGTGTCATACCGCTCAGGGGTCCTCCGGCTACAACCGCGCGCGGCTCGGTGAAATTTACGCCCCGCGATCTCAGTTTCTCGACGAGGGCGCGGCCGGCCGGATCGGAGAAGTACGCCACCACGCCATTCGCTATCGTCGCCCCGATGCCCCGCACGTTGAGGATGTCGTCCGCCGACGCCGACATGATGGTGTCGAGCGATCCAAAATGCTGCGCCAGGAGCTGCGCCGCGATCGATCCAACGTGCCGGATTCCAAGGGCGTTCAGCAGTCGCTGGAGCGGCTGTGACTTCGATGTCTCGATCGCCGCGATCAACGAGCCGGCGCCCTTGTCGGCGTAGCCCTCGAGCTCGAGAAGCTGCTCGCGCGTAAGTGCGTAGATGTCCCCGGGATCGCGAACCAGCCCTGCCTGCACGAGCTGCTGGATGCGAGCGTAAGAAAGCCCCCGAATGTCCATCGCGCCCCGCGAGGTGAAGTGCACAAGACCTTCCAGCTGTCGTCCGGGACACGCGATGTTCGGGCAGTAGATCGCCGCCTCATCCTCTTCCCGGGTCGCTCGTGTTCCACACACAGGACAGGTCTTCGGCATGCTCCACGGCTTCTCGCTGCCCGTGCGCTTCTCGGGAATCGGCCCGATGATCTGCGGAATCACATCGCCGGCTCTCTTGACCTGCACCCAATCGCCTTCACGGAGATCCTTGGCGATGATGAGATCTTCGTTGTGCAGGGTCGCCAGCTTCACGATGACGCCGCCGATCTCGACCGGCTCGAGCTCCGCGTACGGATTCAGCGCACCGGTTCGACCGACATTGACTTTGATTTTCAGCAACCTGGTCTCCGCGATGTCCGGTGCGAACTTGCGCGCGATCGCCCAGCGCGGCTCGCGTCCACCGACGACACCCAGATCCTCCTGAAGGCGCAGCGAATCGACTTTGACCACGCCGCCGTCGATCCCGAAGTTCAGCTCGCTGCGGATTTTGTGCTCGAGCTCGTGCGCCCAATTCTCGACTTCGGTCAGCGTCTTCGAGCGCTTCCGGTGGGGGGCCACCGGAACGCCCCACTCCACCAGCGCGTCGAGCAGATCCATCTGCGTCTCGAATGGCAGCTCTTCACCATCCGGCGCTGCGACCGAATACCCAAAGAATCTGAGCGGCCGAGACGCGGTGATCGCGGGATCGAGCTGCCTGAGGCTCCCCGCGGCTGCATTGCGTGGGGTTGCGAAGACAGGATCGCCTGCGCGCGCCCGGGCTTCGTTCATCTCCTCGAAGCGATCGAAGGGGAAGTAGATCTCGCCGCGAACCTCGATGCGTCCCCTGGGCGCGCTCTCGTGCAGGCGTAGCGGAACGTCGCGCACTGTCCGGAGATTCACCGTCACGTCCTCGCCAATGGCGCCATTGCCGCGCGTCGCACCCTTGACGAAAAGCTGATTCTCGTAAGTGAGCGCGACGGCGGTGCCGTCGATCTTGAGCTCCGAGGTGTACCCCGACTTCGCGACGTCGTCGCCCGCAATCCGCACCAGTCGCTCTTCCCAGGCGCGCAGCTCTTCGTCGTCGAACGCGTTGGCGAGCGAGAGCATCGGCCGAAGATGCTCATGCTTGGTGAGCTGGCTCTGGGGCTCGGCGCCGACCCGCAGAGTCGGCGAATCAGCAGTGAGGAATTCCGGAAAATTCCGCTCGAGCTCCTGGAGCTCGCGAAAGAACTTGTCGTACTGGGCGTCCGACATCGTCGGACGGTCGAGAATGTAGTACTCGTGGGATGCGCGGGTGATGAGAGCCCGCAGCTCGCCTGCGCGGCTAAGCCTGGACTCGTCGGCCTTCTGCCGGGTCCCTGGGTCCTGGGGGCGCGCCTGAGGGCGCGCTGCCTCCTCCACCACCTGCTGCTTGCTTGACCGGCTTTTCGCCATCCGACGAGTTGTTTCCTTTGCTTTGCGTATGCTTGTTGTATTCGGCGCCGTCGAAGCGCACCACGCGGTTGCGCCCGGTCTCCTTCGCCACGTAGAGCGCGTCATCCGCGGCTCTCAATAGTGCTTCCTGATCCTTCACGCGTGGGTGGGGCGAGGCCGCCACGCCGCAGCTGATCGTCCGGCGAAGCGTCCCGCCGGTATATGAAAATGTATGGCCCTCCACCTTCTCCCGCAGCCGGTCGGCGAATGTAACCGCTGCATCGAGCACGGTACCAGGCAGGATGAGAAGGAACTCCTCGCCGCCGTAGCGGCCGACGCGGTCGATCTCCCGTGCCTCGCCCTTCAGGAGCTGCGCGACTTCCTTGAGCACCGAGTCCCCGGCCTGGTGGCCGAAGTTGTCGTTTACGCTCTTGAACTTGTCGATGTCGCACATGATGAGCGCAAGGGGCTCGTGGAGCCGCACCGCATGCTGCCACATCTCGTGCAGGCGGTCTTCCAGGCAGCGCCGGTTGTCGATATCGGTAAGGCCGTCAGTGAGGGATATCCGCGTCAATTTGTCGTTCAGTACCGACAGCTCATTCTTCCGATCCGTAAGCTCCTGCTCGAGCTTCTTTATCCGGAGGAGCGAATTGACCCTCGCCTCGAGCTCGGCGAAATTGATCGGCTTGGTGATGTAGTCGTCGGCGCCAGCATCCAGGCCCTCGACCTTGTTCTCGGTCGAGTCGAGCGCCGTCTGCATGATCACCGGAATGAAGGGAAGATTTTTGTTGGCCTTCAGCCGGCGGACGACTTCCATGCCGTCCATCCTGGGCATCATCACGTCGAGCAGAATGAGGTCGGGGATGATGTGCTCCACCTGATCCAGCGCCGCCTGGCCGTCGCTGGCCCCGAAGACCTCGTACCCGCGCGCCTCGAGGCGAGCCCGCAGGAGCTCGATGTTGTCTTCGTGATCGTCTACGACAAGAATCCGCTTCTTTTGCTTAGGCTCCATTGTTCTTGCCCAGGAATCTCTGCACCTCCGCCACCACGGCTCTCGGCTCGCAGGGCTTGGCGAGGTATCCGTCGCAGCCGACCTCCATCGCCTTCTCGCGGTCGGACGCGAGCGCGTGCGCGGTCAGCGCGATGATGGGGATCATCTTCGTAGATGGATCGTGCTTCAGCACCTGGGTAGCCTCCCAGCCGTCGATGATCGGGATGGAGATGTCCATTAGGATCAGGTCAGGCTTTTCTGACCGAGCCTTTGCTATGCCTTCCTCGCCATTCAGTGCTTCGGTTACCTCGTACCCGAAGTGCTTCAGGATGGTGGAATAGACAATACGATTGTCCTCATTGTCCTCCACCAACAATACCATTTTACCTGAACTGCTCATTCAGCATCCTCGCACGGCTATTGCTAGACGGATGTTCAGGGCAAATTTCTTACCATCCCCTGCGCCAGGCTCTTATGTTCAATTCTCCCAGCCCGCCCAGACCGGCCCAGTCCAGCCCCAAGGCGCCGCCTCCTGGATCGATTCCTCAGCCCATTCGGGATGGCGTTCCCCACGAGACGGTTCCAGATTGGAACAACATTGGACTGTTTTCGGCCGGGATCGCTCTCGGAGCAATCCTGGGAGCGACGGTCGCACTCCTGTGGGCGCCCGCGAGCGGAGACGAGACGCGCCATCGCATAGGGCGGCGCGTGAGAGGTCTACGCGGTGACGATGATGTGTGGGACGAGCTCGCCGAGGAGCTCGAGCTCGCCGCCACCGAGAGCGAAGGGGAGGCGGAAGAGGAAGAGCTGAACGCCGCGCTGAAAACCTAGCCGGCCCTGAGCGCCGCGTCTGCCTCCGCCTTGTAATGGCGGTCGTTGTAATCGCGGTTGGGCAGCTTCATCACGGCTTCGTACTCGGCCCGCGCCTTGGCCTTGTCGCCCGTGTCCCGGTAGACCCCGCCGAGATCGAGGTGGTGAACGATCCGGTCCGGCTCGTTGGCGACCGATTCCTCCATGTAGCGCTTCGCTTCCGGCCAGCTGGCCGATTCGAACACTTGCCCGCCGAGGAAGGTCTTCGCCATCAGGCGTGTGAAGCCGCTCAGTCGCATAACCTCGGCGTTCCACATTCCCATCACGTGAAGGCAGCCGGGCTGCTTGGGATCGATCTTGAGGCACTCGAGGGCATGGTTGCGGACGTCCTTGGCGTACTTGATCCGCGCTTTCGGTCCCTGACTCAGCGCGTTTTTCCCCAGTGCCCGGGCAAGGTTGAAATGCCCCTCGGCGTCGCCGGGGTTGGCTTCGACCGCCCGACGCGCGTATAGCTCGGCATTCCTGAAATCGAGGCCGCGCTTTTCGTCGTCGCGCTCGTACGACCCGAGATCGACTGCAGATCTCGATGCCTTCCAGTTGGCCTCATAGTTCTTGGGATCCAGCTTGATTGCTTCCTCGTAGTGCTGCAGAGCAGCGGGAGCGTTCATGGCGACGTATTCTTTGTCGCCAAGCGCAATGTGTTCGGCTGCCGTTTGGGCGCCCGCCACTGAGGCGGCGAGCAGCATTCCTGCAGACAGGTACTGAAGGGCGCGCATGTGTACTCCGATTACGAGGTGATGTTGACGGTAACAAGTACCCCGCCTTGGCCTAAATGATCGTACCACGTCTGATCGAACGCAAACGGGACGGTGGGCGGCTGGAGGCGCAGGAGATTCGGGAGCTCGTGCTCGCCTACGCCGAGGGCCGGGTACCCGACTATCAGGTGGCCGCGCTGCTGATGGCCGTGTATTTCCGCGGCCTCGACCGGGGTGAGATGAACGCGATGATGGAGGCGATGCTCGAGAGTGGGAAAAGACTCGATCTCTCGCGCCTGCCAGTGGCGCGAATCGACAAGCACTCGACGGGCGGCGTCGGAGACAAGACATCGCTCATCCTCGCGCCGCTCATCGCATCGCTTGGAGTCGCGGTGCCGATGATGTCGGGACGCGGACTCGGACACACAGGTGGCACGCTCGACAAGCTCGAGTCGATTCCGGGCTTCAGGACGGCGCTGACCCTGGCCGAAGCGGAGAAGCAGATTGCAAGAATCGGTTGCGCGATGCTGAGCCAGACGGACGAGATCGTTCCCGCGGACCGGAAGATGTACGCGCTCCGCGACGCGACGGCGACGGTGGAGGTGATTCCGCTCATCGCGGCCAGCATCATGAGCAAGAAGATCTCTGAGGATTTGACGGGACTCGTGCTCGACATCAAGCGCGGATCGGGATCGTTCCTGCCGAAGCTCGAGGACGAGCTGGAGCTGGCCAAGGCAATGATTGATCTCGGATCAGCACATGGATGTCCCGTGGTCGCGCTTCTCACGGCGATGGATCGTCCCCTCGGCCATGCATGCGGAAACGCGCTCGAGGTCGCGGAAGCAATAGAGGTATTGAAGGGCGCCGGACCGCCAGACCTGGTCGAGGTGACGATGGCGCTTGGGGCAGAGATGCTCATCCTCGCCACGGTCGCCACAACGCCGGAAGGCGCACGGGAGCTGATGCGCAACGCGATCAATTCCGGAAGGGCGCTCCTAAAGTTCGAGGAGATCGTGTCGGCCCAGGACGGCGACAATGGCGTGGTGCGCGACCCGACGCGCCTGCCGATTGCCGCGCACCGGGAGACCTTCGTCGCGAAGCGAGACGGGGTCGTCGAGGCCGTGGATCCGCGCGCGATCGGTTACGGAGTAATCGCGCTCGGTGGCGGCCGGCGGAATATGGAGGACAAGGTCGATGCCTCTGTCGGATTCGTGATCACGGCGAAGCCGGGAAATCGGGTCACCAAAGGTCAGACACTGGCGACGATCCACGCGCGGAACAAAGAGGGCCTTGCGCTCGGAAGGTCCGTCCTGGAGAGCGCGATCGCGATCGGTGATTCCGCGGATCCCTCTCTGCCGCTCTTGTCGCACCGCGTCACCGTACGCGGAGTGGAGCAGCTGGCGTAGTCAGGCGATGATCTTGGCGGGCCGCTCTATGATGTCGAACACGAACCCGAACGGATCCTCGAAGTACGGCACCGGCTGGTCGCCCGCGAATCTCAGCGTGCACCCCGCTGCCTCGAGAAACCGGCGCGCCTCGCTGTAGTCGTCGACGTCGAAGGAAGGGATGTATGAAATGAGACTGGAAGCGTCGCGATTGACGTAGAGCCGCAGCTCTCCGGTGTCGAACTCGAGCTGGTCGAGCGAGCGTCTCACCAGCCTGAATCCGAGCAGCTTCCCGTAAAACGCTTCCGCCCGCGCAAGATCGCGTACATGGATAGCGATCTCGCGGTTGGAGCGAAGATGCACCCGATTCTCAATTTGCGTCGGCATGATTGATCGGTGAGTTGGGTCGGGGTCTAATGTTGGGGGCGGGGCGACGGGGCGCAATAAAGAACAATTGGTGGAGCTAAGAATCCTTAAGCTGCGCCAGAATTTTCTTCGGGGCAGTCAACCGGTACCCGTCAGCCAACAGCTCAAGAACCCCAGTCCATTCCACGTCACCGTCGAGCCAAACCCCGATCCATCCACCGGGTCCGACGTATGGAGGTGAAAAAAAACGATCGGGTGCCGCGCCGATCATCAGACTCTGGTTCACCGGCTTCGCCCTGCACCAAACGGCATTCCGTCCGCCGCCATGATGATTGTTCGCGTGTGCGTACATCGCGAAGATCTTGTTCTTCACGCGAAAAGTCGGCTCGCCCCAAGCCTCCACCTCGTGGGCTTCGGGGAGGGAAAGGGCCAGCTTTCGGACGCGGGGCAGGGGATTGCGTGGCATGCCTGAATGCTGCCGCGAGAGCTGAAAAAAATCCAGAAAGAGGTTCTCCGTGATTTCTCTCTTGGCTTCAGCTATCGGAGCAAGCTACCTTGCCCCTGTTCCCCGTGCCCCTCGCGAGGAAAGATTCCATGCTTCGCACCCTAAAGCGCGCCGTAGCCCTCCGCATGCTTGTCCTCATCGTGGGCGCTGCGGCCATCAGCGGCTGCACGTTGAACACCGAATCCTGATCATGTAGCAAGCCTGGCGCGCGTTGGCTACCCTGCTGCCAATCCCGCGGCCGACCAGCTATCGGGGCCTTCTCCGACAGCATGTCGGTGAGAAAGCGCAGCTGCGACTGGGCGGACTCCTGGGACACGACAACCTCGGCAAGTTGCGCCTGCACTACTAATTACCTCGGAGGAAGGTGCAGCCTAACGAAAACGTGGCGTGGACGGAGCGAGGACGAGGGTATTCCCTGTCACCTCGAAGCGCGTGCTGAGAACGGCATCCGAGTTCGTGCCGACGAATATCGTGAACGTTCCGGGCTCGACGACACGCCGCATCTGGCGGTCGTACAGCGCCAGCGCCTCCGGGCCGATCCTGAAGGTGACCGTGCGAGTTTCACCCGGCTGCATTGTTATTCGCCGAAACGCTTTGAGGGCCTTCACCGGCTCCGCCACGCTGGCGACGTCGTCGCGGATGTAGAGCTGGACAACTTCGTCCCCGGCGCGATCGCCGCTGTTCCTGACGTCGACAGATACGACCAGTGAATCGCGGGCACGAATCCTTGCCGCGGACGCTCGAAGATTCGTGTAGGTGAAGGTCGTGTAGCTCAATCCATATCCGAACGGAAAGAGCGGCGTCCACGGAATGTCGAGATACTTCGACGTATAGTGATTCGTCGAGTCGGCCGGACGCCCCGTGCTACGATGATTGTAGTAAATCGGGATCTGTCCGGTCGCGCGGGGAAATGTGACGGGGAGTTTTCCGCCCGGATTGTAGTCACCGAACAGCACGTCGGCGACTGCAGTGCCATGCTGGGTTCCGAGGAACCAGCTCTCGACCAGCGCCGGCACCTCGCGTGCGAGGTCGGGAACCGCGAGCGCGCGTCCGTTCATCAAAACGGCGACAACCGGCTTGCCTTCTCCACCGGGCGATTGGCGTGCCGCGCGAATGACGGCGAGCGCGAGATCCCGCTGGGACCCCGGCAGCTCGATCGACGCGCGATTCGATGCCTCGCCGCTCATGTCCTCGCGCTCGCCGAGTACGAGCACCACTGCCTCCGCCTCGGCCGCGGCACTTCGCGCAGCGGCGAATCCGCTGCTATCCGAGGTGTCTACCGGCGCGCCGCGCACCTGGATGATGCGCGTCGAGGGGTCGAGTGCGGTGCGAATTCCCGCCAGGACGCTGATCGCTTCCTCGGCCCTCCCGTCGGCTGCCCAGCCGCCGAGCGCCGCGGCGGAGTTGTCCGCCAGCGGGCCGATCACGGCGATCGTGCGGAGGCTTTTGCGGAGTGGCAGCGTCTTGTTGGCGTTCTTGAGGAGCACGATTCCCTCGCGTGCCGCGACGCGTGCCGCGGCGAGATGCTCCGGCGCGAGAGTGTACCGACGTTCGCGAGCGACATCGCTGAAGCGGTAGGGATCATCGAACAGGCCGAGCGCGTACTTGAGGCGCAGCACCCTGCGCACCGAAGAGTCGACAAGCGCGATCGGCATTCGTCCACTTCGAACCGCGGCGCCCATGCTGTCGGCGTAGACGGCGTCGGACATGTCTATGTCGACTCCGGCGCGGAGGGCGAGGAGGCCCGCGTCACCCTTGGTGGCCGCCACACGGTGGGCGATCAGCTCCTCAATACCACCCCAATCGCTGACGACGACGCCCTTGAATCCCCAGCGACCGCGCAACACGTCGCCCAGAAGCCACTCGCTGGCGTGGGCCGGCGTTCCGCCGATGTCGTTGAATGAAGACATCACCGTCGCTGCGCCTGCCTTCACCGCCGATTCATAGGGCGGCAGGTATGTCTCCCACAGTGTCCGCTCGGTTAGCTCCACCGAGTTGTAGTCTCTGCCGCCCTCGGCGCCGCCGTACGCGGCGAAATGCTTCGCGGTGGCGATCATCGCGTCGGTTGCGCCAAGGCCCACCCCGTGATCACCGCCCTGGAATCCACGCACCTGCGCCGCGGCCATGACGCCTCCGAGCCACGGATCTTCGCCTGCCCCCTCGACTATCCGGCCCCACCGCGGGTCGCGGGCGATGTCCACCATCGGACCGAACGTCCAATGAAGGCCGTGGGCCGTCGCCTCGACCGCAGCCTGTCGGGCGGACGCCTCGACGCGCGCCGAGTCGAAACTGGCGGCCTCCGCGATCGGCACAGGGTAAATCGTGCGGAATCCGTGAATTATGTCGTTGGCGAAGAGGAGTGGAATCTTGAGCCGCGACTCATGGGTCGCGATCCGCTGGAGCTCGCGTGTGTATTCGGCGCCGAAGATTCCGAGGAAGGATCCGACGCCGCCGGTGCGCACGAGCGCTTCTCCGCCCTGGGGGGCGCGCGGGCCGGTCGCCGTTCCCATACCCGGCAACTGATTGAGCTGCCCGATCTTTTCCTCGAGCGTCATCAGCCGCAGGATAGAGTCGGCGAGCTGGGAAGCCCGCGCCGACGTGAGTCGCGATTCGCGTGGCGCCTGTGCATTCATCGTCACGGCGGCCAGCGCCGCGTAACCACTGATTATCGGCCAGATGCGCTGCATTATCTCTCCGTGAAGACGATGGTTGGTGATCAGGCGCATGGATCTACTGTGGAGAAAGTCGCGCCGAGGCTTCGGCCGCTCCCCAAGCCGGAGTGACGCCACCTTCGATGATGAGAAAGCATTCGTCTGGCAAGGATTCTCGCTTGATCGTGCGCGCTATGGGTACCGGCGAGAACGCTTTCTTTGCCGCCGTTAGAGCGGTGCCACTCAGAAAGAGCAGGACTCCCTCGCTCGCTACGGGAGAGCGCGCCCACACCTCGAGCGGCGGAGGCTTCCGCGCTCCGGGGGCGCTCCCCTTCGGCGAAACAAGAAACCGGGACAGCGCCGCGACGAACGCCGCCGCTTCGTCGTGGTGCGCGAACTCCATCACGTGGAATTCCCTGGGCCGCGGGTCCCTGGGCATGGTCTCAGCCTCGCGACCGATTCCGCGCGCCCGTCGCGCCGCCCTTTCGGGATGAACCGCCCCTGCCTCGCGGAGCCACCCCAGAACGTTTGACAAAAACCTTGGTCAGTCGAACGCCGGTGTGCTCGTAGTCGCGCGACTTGTAGAACTCGTGTGCACGCTCACGGTGGAGCGCCGAGGTGAGCGAGATGCGGAGAGCGCCATGCTCGATCGCCCACTCCTCGGCCCGCGCGACTAGCGCGGAGCCGACACCCTGTCCCCGCGCCTTCTCCTCGACGACGAGCGCCGTCAGCCACGCGGCGGGCTCGTTGGCGTGCATCGTCTGGAAGAGGTGCACGGTCACCACCCCAACCGGCTCCCCGTTCTCGTTCTCGGCGACGAGCACCATCGTGCCCGGCCGCGCGTGAAGCTTCTCGATGCGTTGCGGTATCTCGTCGGCGTCGGTGGGGTAGCCGAGCTGTTCGAGCAGGCGGCCGAGTGTGGCCGCGTCTCCAGACGCTGCTGGTCTGATTCTGAGCGAGTCCATCCTCTCGCAAGTATCCGAGATCGATCCGCGGGGCACAAGCTCCCACGACAAAAAATACGAACTGCAACAGGGCAAGTTGTGAGCTACCGACCGGGTCGCTCGCAACTTGTCCGTTGCAGCTCTTCGAATGTTATTCTCGTTTCCCGGTGCCGTACGTCCGCTGAATTGCGTGACGCGCAGCGCGCGCCAGAACGCTCTGGCCCTTAGCGCTCGGATGCACACCATCGAGACTGATCAGCTCTCCGTACGGAGTCGGCGACTTGAGAAACGACTCGAGGTCGAACTGCACGCCTTCCTTTGACTCGGCGTACAACGCGTCAAGTGAAAAGGACGCATATCCGTTTTCGGCAGCCCTGGCTTCGATCTCGTCGCTCATCTGCGCCGCCAGATTGTTGAGAAACGCGATGTCGCCGGGCGTGAGAATGTAGTCGACCGTACCCGGCACGTCGGCGCAGCTCAGGTCGTACGGGCCCAACCCGTGCGCGGCCCGAGTGACACCGGTGATTATCGCGGTCAGCACCTTGCCCCGAACGAAAATGAAGTTCTCACTCGCATCACTGTCGGTGTTGACGGCCACGTTGTATGCCCCGAACGCCGAGCGCTGCGAGGAGATCTCCGGTCCGGTGCGGATGGTCGGAAAGTTTCTCAGATCTGTGCGGATGGTGACCAGGACGGCTTTCGCGCCGGTCGCCTTCACGTTGTCGATGATCTGCGAGTAGTTCGAATTGAAGACGGTGAGCGGCGTGAAGGTGACTCCCGGGAAGAGGAGCCCAACCTGCGCCGGCAGGATCTCGTTACCGCCGAACTCGACTGATACGAAGGTCGGGTGCAGCGAGCGCATCGCCGTGATCTGCGTCATCCCCGGCGGCAGCACCCGGCTCGTCACGGGGCCGCGGCCCTGGGTGGCGGTGGCAGGAGTTGCATTGAGGGCTTCACCCGCGGTCGCGTTCTCGACGGCGAGGTTGTGGGTGGCGAGGGTCACGCCGGGTACGTTCGCGGCGCACGTCGCAGATGAGGCAGCGGAGCTGCCATCGACTCTCGTGAACGCGATGAGGGGCGCGGCAAGGGGCGGCTGGCATCCAGGCGCGTCGATGCCTGGAATCGTGAACTCGACACCGGCTTGCTCCGCCAGCTGTTTCGGCCAGGAGTTGTTCTGCGAGGCCACGAATACTCCATCATTAGCCCAGCCCATGCTCAGGCTCGTGCCGATCGCGACGTAATTGCTCATCTGCGATGCGGCTTTGGGGGAGAGATTCTCCGCCGGGCGCATGTCAGCCGATAGCGGCGAGCCTCCTCCGTCGGAACATGCGGCCAACGTGAATGTGGACGCTGCGAGCAGCGTCAGGTGACTGGTTTTCATATCTCACTCCTGGTAGACGGGGACCTACGGGACGGAGCGAGCTTACCCACAATGGTTGCCTGCGAGCCTAAGTATTGTTACGTAGATGTCGGGGGAAGATGACGTACCGGGGGTCGTGTTTCGATCATGCCGTGGCGCACAATCTCCGTGATCTAACTGCAGCTCACGCAGTTATCGCCCGGTCTCAGTCGGCAGTTCGTACCAGACCTCGACCTCGTACCCGTCGGGATCACTGAAGAACACGTACGGCTCTCCAGGGCAGAAGTCGCCGCGGTGCTTGATCTTCCCGCCCGCGCGCTCGATGGCAGTCACGGCCTTGTCGATGTCTCGCGCGTCGGCCAGCCGGAAGCCGAAGTGCTTGATGCCGCCGGATTTTCCGACCTGTTCGGTGCCTAACTCGAGCACCAGAACGTCGCGGGCGCCGGGGGTCTGGGCCTGGATGAAATGTGGCTGGCGATAGACAGCCAGCATCCCGAACACGTCATGGTAGAACTGGAACGATCTCTCGAGATCGCTCACGGTCAGCGCGAGGTGGGTAAGGCCGAGGGTCCTGATCATGACGACGACACGGGCGGCTTCCAAAGCGCAGCGTCAACAATCGACCAGAGGTGAATCGCCCAGCCCAGCAGAAACCACCAGAGAATGACGGCGAGCACGAACTGAACGATTGCAATTCCCAGCCGCCCCTGAACAAGCTGTCCCAATCCCGGAACGAAGAAGCTGCATACCGCGGCGATGACGTTTCCTGTGGATCCCTGACCGGCCATTGAGTGATCCTCTTCAAAGAATGTGGTCAACGACATCGCCGCGGCCGCGGCCCTGACAAAAATCTAGAACTGGGCGTGCAATCTCAATCCAAACCTCGGCTCGTTGCCCAGCACTATCAAATCTGGGAAGACGGACGCGTCGCTCACCAGACGATGTCCGGACCCCTCGCTCGCAGCGCGCTGGTGCCCGCCCCGCGTCGCGAACAACGTATGCAGCGCGGCGAGGGCAGTGACCGATCCCAGGGCGGTGTTGGTGACTGCGACTTTCTTGTTGCCGCCAGCCTCGTCCAGGTGCGCCGCGCCCGCGATGATCGTCGCGACTCCGGCAGTCAGCCCGATGCCGCCGCTCGCGCGACTCGGTGAAAGAAAGTTGAAGCCGAGCGAGCCGAGCGACGCGCCGCCGAGGCCCATCGAGAGGAGCGCGTAGTTGGCGCTGACGCGTTTCTCGTCGGGAACGGAAACGTAGATCGGAAACCCGCCGTACTGCGGCTGAATGCGAGCTGCTTCGTCAACGGTCAGGCCAGACGCGTTCAGCCAGGCGACCAGCGCCGGATCGTCCGTCAGCTCGCGAATGAAGGCGTTGTTCCGGGTCTTCGCGATGTGATCGACGATGTCGCCCCGTCCCGAGCGGTCCACGAGATACGCCATCGCGCACAGCGTCCCGTGTGAGTCGCGGAAGAATGGCATCGCCCGATTGGCGAACCGATCGTTCTCCGGGAATTTGCCGGCGTTCCGATAATCCCTGAGCCATGAGATGAGTTGCGTTCGCATCATTCGCTGTTTCGTACTCAAACGCGAGACGTCTCGTGCCCGCAGCTCATGGTCAACGGAGTCGAAATGGGCACGCAGTCGCATCGCCTCGGCGTGGACGTGCCGCGCCCGCGCATCGGCGGGCGGTGGGCGATGGGACGCGGCTGCCGACAACATCAGCGTGGCCACCGATGCTACCAGAATGACGGAAAGACGTTTCATGGTGCCTCCCGGGTGATTGGCCTGGAGCAGCGGGCCGAATGCCACGCTGCCTCCCTTCCCAACATTGGCGAGGGAACAGGCGCGCGCCAGTAGCACTGGAGTTTGGGTACTGGCGCCGCTGAGCCGTTGTAGATTTTGGACCGGGCGTCATGGTGCGGGGAACGGAGGATGCGGCGGAATGAACACTGAACGGCTGAGCGCGTTCAGCGATGGAGTGATCGCGATCCTCATCACGATCCTCGTGCTGGACCTGAAGGTGCCGCACGGCACCGACATCGCTGCGCTGTCGGGACTCCTGCCGATCTTTCTCGTCTACGTCCTCAGCTTCGTCGTGCTGGGCATCTACTGGAACAACCACCATCACATGTTCTATCTCACCGACCGGATCACGGGCGGGATACTCTGGGCAAATCTGCACCTGCTTTTCTGGCTTTCACTGTTGCCGTTCGTGACAGGGTGGATGGGCGAAAACCACTTCGCGCCGCTTCCAACCGCGCTCTACGGCGTAGTGCTGATGATGGCCGGAGTCGCGTACTACATTCTCGAGCGGGTCATAATCCGGAGCCAGGGCGCGCAATCCAAGCTCGAGGCCGCCGTCGGCAACGACGCGAAGGGGAAGATTTCCGTGGTGCTTTATGCGCTCGCGATTCCTCTTGCCTTCGTGCACCAGCTGCTGTCCGATGCGATCTACGCGCTCGTGGCACTGATGTGGCTCATACCCGATCGACGCATCGAGGCGCTTTTCAACGAAGCTGCTGGAGAGACGGGCCAATGACTGCTGACAATCCACCGGGCTCGGATTGGGACCGTGGCACGCGCGAGCTCTACGCGCGACTACTGGAAGCGTGGGACAAACGGAACGCGCGCGACTTCGCGCTTCTTTTCGCTTCGGACGGCAATCTGATCGGGTTCGACGGCAGCCAGGTGAACGGCCAGCTGGAGGTTGGTGCTCACGTCACCGAGATTTTCACCCATCATCAGACGCCGCGCTATGTGTCGATCGTGCGCGATGTGAAATCGCTGGCGAACGACGTCACGCTGTTGCGCGCGAATACCGGACTCGTGCCACCCGGCAAGGACGACATCGATCCAGCGCTCAACGCAGTGCAGGCGATGATTGCGGTACTGAAGGGCAGGGCGTGGAAAATTGCGTTGTTCCAGAACACACCCGCCGCGTTTCACGAGCGGCCGGATCTCGTGAAGAAGCTCACCGAGGAGCTCCGCTCCCGACTCAGAGCTCGGCCAGTTGGAAAATAATGGACAACAGGTGAAGACTACCGGCCAAGGGCGATCGGCTTTTAAGTTGATGGCTCCGCGCCGCCGTATTCCGGTCACATTCATGATTCACCGCGACCGCAGGACCGGTGGATGACACTGGCCCTTTCGCGATCTGGGCATCATTGACAAACAATTCCCCCGACGCGCAGAATCTTTCGCGGCAGTAGCAACGTTCTGATGAACGGCCTCTCTTCGAGGGAAACATGCGTAACGCGCTTCTTACTCTCGCCAGCCTCGCAGCCATCGGTGCTCCGCTTGGCGCCCAGTCCGCTCCCACCGCCGACGACATCATCGCTCGATACCTCAAGACCGTCGGCGGCGCCGACAAGATCCAGGCGATCAAGACGTTGCGACGAGTCGGAAAATTCACGGGCGACGACGGATTCGAGGCAATCGTGATCGAGGAAAGCACCCGCCCCAACAAGGTCCGGGAAGAGTTTACGGTTCAGGGGATGACCGGCATCAACGCGTACGACGGCGCCAGCGGCTGGAAGATCGACCCGTTTGGTGGAAAGAAAGACCCGGAGTCGCTGAGCGAAGAGGAGTTGCGCTCGATCGTCGAGGATTCCGACTTCGACGAGCCGCTCATCAACTACAAGCAGAAGGGCAACAACGTCGAGTTCGAAGGCATGGACCAGGTCGAGGGCACCGACGTTTACAAGCTGAAAGTCACGCTCAAGAGCGGCGACACGCGCTACTACTATATGGACACGGATTCCTACGTACCGATCAAGTACGACACCAAGCGGATCATTCGCGGCACCCCGCAGGAGACCGAAACGACGCTGGGAGATTACAAGCAGGTCGGCGGCTGGTACCTCCCGTTCTCCATGGAGACCCGCCAGAAGGGAAGCTCGGGGTCGCAGAAAATCACCATCAACAAGATCGAGTTCAATATTCCGATAGACAGCACCCGCTACACGAGGCCGAAACCCCCCGCCGGCGGAGGGTCACTCTGATGACCGGAATCCGTAAATCCGCTCTGAGCGGAATGACGCTCCTCGTGGCAGCGGGCACCGGCGCTCTCGCTCAGCTGCCCCAATCGGCCGGCGCCAAGGTTGATTCGGAAACGATCTCGGGCCTCGGCGCCCGAAACATCGGCTCCGCGGCAATGAGCGGACGAATCTCCGCGCTCACCGCTGTCCACGAAGGGAGTCGTCTGACGGTTTACATTGGCGCCGCGAGCGGCGGCGTCTGGAAATCCGAGAACGGCGGAACGACCTACAAGCCGGTCTTCGACAAGGAGCCGGTGCAGTCAATCGGGGCGATCGCCATCGACCCGACGAATCCCAAGGTCATCTGGGTCGGCACGGGCGAATCGTGGACGCGTAACAGCGTCTCGATCGGGGACGGCATCTACAAATCAACCGACGGTGGTGACAACTGGACCAACATGGGTCTCAGGGACTCAGAGCGGATCGCAAAGATTCTGATCGACCCGATCGATCCCAACACCGTCTACGCCTGCGTGCCGGGAAAGCTCTGGAGCGACAGCGAGGACCGGGGAGTCTACAAGACGACCAACGGCGGACAGACGTGGACGAAGGCTCTGAAGGGCGCGAATCCGTCGACTGGCTGCTCGATGATGTCGATGGACCCGAAGAATCCGAAAACCGTGTATGCCGGCATGTGGGACTTTCGCCGCAAGGGATGGACGTTCCGCTCGGGTGGCGATGGGGAAACGGCGGCGAGCGCCAGCGGGTTGTTCAAGAGCACGGATGGAGGAGCGAGTTGGAGCGATCTCAACGAGTCGAGCGCGAAGGGTCTGCCGGCGAAGCCGTGGGGACGCGTTGCCGTGACGGTTGCGCCGTCGAATCCGAACGTCGTTTACGCCTTCATCGAAGCGGTCCCGCCAAAGAACGCGCTCTATCGTTCGAGCGACGGTGGGCGCACGTGGGAAATGCGGGACCGGAGCCAGGCGATGATCTGGCGTCCATTCTATTTCGCGAATCTCATCGTCGATCCGAAGGATGAGAACCGCGTATTCAAGCCCGATGGCCCGCTCGTCGTCAGCTCGGACGGTGGCCAGAGCTTCAGCGGGATCAGCAACGGCGCGCACGGGGACTTTCACGACATCTGGATCGACCCGACCAGCACCGACCGGGTGATTACCGGAGACGATGGCGGCGTCTGGTACTCCTACGACGGCGGCAACAAGTGGTGGAAAGCGGAGAACCTTCCCGTCTCGCAGTTCTATCACGTCAGTCTCGACAACGACCGCCCCTATCACGTCTACGGCGGCCTCCAGGACAACAGCTCCTGGATCGGCGACTCCGAATACCCGGGCGGCATCACCAATAGCCGCTGGGAGAACCTGTACGGAGGCGACGGGTTCTGGATGTTCGTCGATCCCACCGATCAGAACTATGTGTACGCGGAGTCGCAGGGCGGGGAGATCGGACGCGTGAACAGAAAGACGCACGAGACGCGCCCCATCAAGCCGCTCCCGCGCTACCAGGAGAAAAAACTTCGCTTCAACTGGAACACTCCGATTCACATCAGTCCGACCCGGAACGGAACGGCGTACATCGGCGCCCAGTACCTTTTCCGCACCCGCGATTTCGGCCAGACGTGGGATCGCATCTCGCCCGATCTCTCGACCAACGATCCCTCCAAGCAGCTGCAGGAACAGTCCGGCGGGGTGACCGTCGACAACTCCGCGGCAGAGATGCACACGACGATCTATGCCATCGCCGAATCGCCCAAGGATCCGAACGTGATCTGGGCGGGTACCGACGACGGAAATCTCCAGGTCACCCGCGACGGCGGCAAAACGTGGACGAACGTCGTCGGCAACATTGCGGGGCTACCCAAGGCGGCCTGGGTGTCGTACGTGGATGCTGGTCATTTCGACCCCGGCACCGTGTACGCGACGTTCGACCTGCACACCTTCGGCGACATGCGCCCCTACGCATACAAGTCGGCGGACTACGGCAAGACCTGGACGTCGCTCGTCGCGGCCGGCAGTCCGGTCCGCGGCTACGCGCACGTGATCAGGCAGGATCTCGTCAATCCAAACCTCCTCTTCCTCGGCACCGAGTTCGGACTCTGGGTCTCGCTCGATGGCGGCGCGCAGTGGTCGCGCTACAAGGGCGGAAATTTCCCGGCGGTCGCGGTGCGCGATCTGGCCATCCATCCACGCGACAACGATCTCGTGATCGCGACCCACGGCCGCGGGATCTGGATCATCGACGATATCACGCCGCTGCGCGCGCTCACGCCGGCGACCCTGGCGCAGGATGTCGTGTTCATGCGGGCGAGACCGACGGTGCAGAAGATTCCGGCGCAGGGAGGCTGGGTGAATGGCGATGCCGCATATGTCGGCGACAATTCCACCGACGCCGCGGTGATAACCTACTATCTGAAGAAGCGACACATCTTCGGCGACATGAAGATCGAGGTGCTCGATGCTTCGGGTCACGTCGTCGGCACGGTTCCGAGCACGAAGCGGCGCGGGCTGAGCAGAGTGACGTGGTCGATGCGGCTGCCGCCGCCGAAGGTTCCTCCCGCGGCGAGCGCCGCGTTCGGCGCGGCGTATGGTCCCCGGGTCCTTCCCGGGACGTACACGGTGAAGATGACCAAGGACGACAAGGTCTACACGATGCCGCTCCAGCTGGTGTCCGACCCGCGAGAAACGCACACGACGGCGGACCGCCAGGCGCAGTTCGCCCTCGCCAACAAGCTGGTCGGCATGCTTGGCGACATGTCGTTCGCGGTGGAGCGCATGAATGCCGTGAGATCGGACCTGGAGGATCGCGCGTCGAAGCTGCCGGCGGGTGATCCCCTGGCACAGCGCCTCCGCGATGCGTCGTCGTCGGCCGACTTGATGCGAAAGAAAATCGTGGCGACCAAAGAGGGCGGCATGATCACCGGAGAGGAGCGCCTCCGGGAGAATCTCACGGACTTGTACGGAGCCGTCGTATTCTACGACGGCCGGCCGTCGCAGATGCAGATCGACCGCACCAACGCGATCGGCCGCGAGCTGGGAGATATCGTAGCCGCGTTTGGAGCCTGGTCTGCAAAGGATCTCGCTGCGCTAAACACCGAGCTGGGTGCGAAGAAGCTTCAGCCGATCGTGTTGATCAACCGCGCGCAGTGAGCAGGCGTGGGGAAGGGCCGGCAGTAGGCCGTAGCTAGCGGCTTCCGATTCCGAAAGCAAAAACGGGAGCGTCTCTCGACGCTCCCGTTTTGGCATGACTCCGGCGATTCCCTGTTACACGCAGACGATCGCGCCGGTGGAGTTGTCGCAGGTCTTGGCGGACTGCGAGTGAGTCGCGGTCGCGCTCCAGCTCTGCGGCGGCCCCACGTTGACCGTCGCGGTAACGGTCACGTTCTGCGAAGGCGTAAAGCCCTGAAGGGGCGCAGCCATCGTCGCGGTTCCTGCGAAGTACGCGCCGTTGTTATCCGCGGCGTACTGCTCTTCGTAGGTCGCGAGGTTGCGCAGGTCGGACTCCATCGCTGCGACGTAGGCCTTGTCCTTCGTATTGGCGAACTTCGGAATCGCGATCGCGGCAAGGATGCCGATGATGACGACGACGATCAGAAGCTCGATGAGTGTGAAGCCTTTCTTGTTGCTTGACATTGCGGATCTCCTGTGAACAATTGGGTAATCGCCGGCGACTACAGGCCGTCCAGCGGAGTGTGACCAGCGGCCTGACGGGGGGGGCCGCCCCAATGAAAAGCAACGTCCGGTCCAACTGGAGGCGGTTGGCTAAGTTGTGGTGGTTCACCAAGTTAGCGCCACTGCAACTGTCTCATTAGCCGCCCGACCGGCCTCTTTTTGCAAATCATTTGCATCTTGCATACGTCGGTACCGACGGAAATGCGTCGGAGCCGACGCATTGCTTTGTGCGGGACACGATGTTCGCGAATCCCGATGGTCGCCCCGGTCATCGCGTCGAATCTGAGATCGACCGCGGCCGTTGCGTGCGGCGATCCAGCATCATGGGGATCCAGCGCTATCTTTCCGGGCGAGCGACTGCCCGAGAGGATGAGGCCTTGAAAGACGCACCAGCACCCGAGTCGGTTGTTTCCAGACGAGATTTCGTTGTCCGCGCGGGACAGGCCGGAATTGCGTTGTCGATCTTGCCGCCGAGCCTTCGCGGCATCCTGCGTACGCCATCGGCCGGCCCCTCGAGCGACGCGCTCGAACATGGGATTCTTGCCGCTCCGATTTCACCCGAGCTCTTCTCCGGCCTCCACTGGCGCATGCTCGGGCCCTTCCGCGGCGGCCGCGTGGCAGCGGCGACCGGGGTGCCTGGCCGTCCCAACGAATTCTATTTCGGCGCAGTGAACGGCGGCGTATGGAAAACGATCGACGGGGGAAGGGTCTGGAACCCGATCTTCGACGGACAATCGACCGCATCGATCGGCGCTATCGCGGTCGCTTCGTCGGAGCCCGACACGGTTTACGTCGGCAGCGGGGAATCGACCCTGCGTGACTCGGTCGGCTACGGAAACGGTGTCTACAAGTCGACCGACGCCGGTAAAACGTGGACACACCTCGGGCTCGAAGAGACCCACCACATCGGCAAGATCGCCATTGATCCGAAGGACCCCGACAACGTGTTCGTCGCCGCGATCGGAAAACTGTACTCGCCGAACAAGGAACGCGGCCTGTTTCGCTCGAGGGATGGCGGACGCACCTGGAAGAAGGTCCTTGGCGACGACAACGTCGGCGCGGTCGAGGTTGTCATCGATCCTTCCAATTCCATGATCGTTTACGCCGGACTCTGGAACACGAGACGGCCACCCTGGTTCACCTACGCGCCGACCAACGGACCGGGGGGTGGCATCTTCAAGTCAACCGACGGCGGCAGCACCTGGACCCAGCTGACGAACGGATTGCCAAAAGAAGGAATCGGAAGAACCGGCGTTGCCGTCTCCCCGACGAATCCGAAGCGTGTCTACGCGATTGTCGACTGCCTGGTGCCCGAAGCTCCCGTGCAGGTCGAGCCTCCGCTCGGGACGCCCGCGCCGCAGCCGGCGCCCGCGGGCGGGCGGCCGTCGAGCCCGCCTCCTGGCCAGGGCGGATTCTTCAGGTCGGACGATGCGGGCGCCACCTGGACTCGGCTCTCCAACGACCCGGCTCTGTGGGGACGCGGCTGGTACTTCGAGAAGATCGCCGTCGATCCGACCGACGCCGATACCGTCTATGTGCCGAACGTCGCGGTCAACAGAACGAGGGACGGCGGAAAAACGTGGGTGGTGATCCGCGGATCTCCGGGCGGCGATGACTATCACCAGGCATGGATCCACCCCTCGGATCCGAACACGATGATCGTCGCCAGCGATCAGGGTGCAATCATTACCCGGAATGCTCGATCCAACGATCCGCGGGAGGTCACCTGGAGCTCGTGGCTCAATCAGCCGACGGCGCAGATATATCACCTCTCGGTCGATTACCGTTTCCCCTATTGGGTGACGGGCGCGCAGCAGGACTCCGGCGCGATCGCGGTTCACTCGCGCGGCAAATTCGCCCAGATCTCGATGCACGACTGGGAGCCGATCGCCCCGGGAGGAGAGAGCGGCTACACTGCTGGTGATCCGCTCAATCCTGGCGTGATCTTCGGCGGAGACGGACAGCGGTGGAATCTCGACGCGAATATTCCGGTCGAGGGGACGACGAGCCCGAAATCACCGGAGCCCGCGCGCGGCGATTGGACGCAGCCGCTGGTCTTCTCGAAAGCCGATCCGCGCGCTCTCTACTACGCAAATCAATTCCTGTTCAAGACGACAGACAGCGCGAAGACGTGGACTCTGATAAGTCCCGATCTCACTCGTCCGGAAGTTTCCATCCCGCCGACGCTGGATGCGGCCGCGGCGGCGTCCGTCGATCGCAATGCCAAGCGCGGCGTCATCTACACGATTGCGCCATCGCCCCTGCGCGCACCGCTCATCTGGATCGGTACCGACGACGGCTATGTCCAGCTCACGCCGGACGATGGAAAGACCTGGCAAAACGTGACACCCGCCGGGATCGCGCCCTGGAGCAGGGTGACGATGCTGGAAGCGTCGCACTTCGATCCTGGCGCGGCCTACGCGAGCATCGACCGGCATCAGCTCCAGGATTTCGAGCCCTACATCTATCGCACCCGCGACATGGGCCGGACGTGGGAGAAAATCACGAAGGGGCTGCCGAGCGGAGTCTACGTGCACGTGGTCAAGGAGGATCCGCACCGGCGCGGCCTGCTCGTCGCCGGCACCGAGCGCGGCATTCACGTGTCGTTCGACGATGGCGACAACTGGCAGTCGCTCCAGCTCAACGTGCCCGTGACGTCGATGCGAGACTTCGAGTTCTACGGCAACGATCTCATCCTCGCGACGCACGGCCGCGGCTTCTGGGTTATCGACGACATCAGTCCGCTGCGCCAACTGAGTGGAGCGGTGACGCGCGACGACGCCTATCTCTTCAAGCCCTCGGACGTGATCAACTTCATCGAGGGCAACGACAACGGGACGCCCTTGCAGAAAGACGAGCCGCAGGCGGAGAATCCGCCGAATGGGGCGGTCATAGACTACTACCTGAAGAAAGCGCCGAGCACTCCGGTAGTCATAGAGATTATGGATGCGAATGGGGCAGTGGTGCAAACATTCTCGAGCGATCCAGCTGGCCAGCGTGCACCGGCGGGTCGCGGCGCGGGTGCGGACGGGCAACCAACGGGCATTCCGAGGGTATCTCCGCTCTGGCAGCTCCCTCAGGAGCTGCCGTCGGCGAGCGCCGGAATGCATCGCGTGACGTGGAACCCGCTTCGGCCCCGTCCGCGCGGAGCGCCTCCGGCGGATGAGGGTGGTCCGCTCGACAGGCACTACATCGGCAACTTCACCGCGAAGCTGACGGTGAATGGGAAGATCTATACGCAGTCGTTCGTCGTGAAACCGGACCCGAGAACGTCGCGTTCATAAGTATTGGCTTTCTGATTGGTTTTTTTCTTCAGGTTGATTCACTCGGAGCTCCGCATGGCGTACCCTCTTCGTATTCTCGCATCTCTCACCTTTGTCGCGGGGTCAGCATTGGCGCAAGGGACTGGCTACACCAGCGGCTCCGGATCGCCGTCAATGGAGACACGAGTCAAGGCGCTGCACGCGCTTCTCGACGAGCAGTGGGAATACACACTCCGTACCTCGCCCGAATTCGCGTCGATACTCGGCGACAAGCGCTACAACGACAAGCTCAGCGATTTCTCACAGACGGCGATCGATAGAGACATCGCGCAGAATCGCGTTTTCCTCAAGAAGTTCGCGGCGGTCGATGCCACCGGCTTCCCCGAGCAGGAGAGACTCAATCGCGATCTGATGGTGAGGAATCTTCGCGAAACGCTCGCTGCCGCGAAGTTCAGGGATTGGGAGATGCCCGTCAGCCAGATGAATGGGATCCACATCGACGCGCCGCAGCTCGTGACTTCTCTCTCGTTCGAGACCGTCAAGGATTACGACGACTACATCGCACGGCTCAAACAGCTACCACGGGTATTCCGCGAGGTGACCGTGCAGATGCGGAAGGGCATGGGCGAAGGCCTGATGCCGCCGAAGATTCTGCTGGTGCAGGCGGCGAAGCAGGCGAACGATCTGGCGACGCAGAAAGCGGAAGACTCACCCTTCGCCATTCCGACGACGAAGTTCCCGAAGGAATTCTCCGCTGCCGATCAGGAGCGTCTTCGCAACGGAGTTCTGGCAGCGCTCCGCGATAGCGTGCTGCCGGCTTACAGCAGGTTCACGGCGTTCGTGCGCGACGAATATGCACCGCAGGGGCGCACTGAAATCGGAACGTGGGCCCTCCCGGATGGCGCGGCGCGTTATGCGTTCGCCGTTCGCCGCTCCACGACGACGAACATGACGCCGGACGAGATCCACGCGCTCGGCCTGCGTGAAGTCGCGCGGATCGAAGCCGATCAGCTCGTGATCGCAAAGAGCCTTGGCTTTTCAACGGTGCGCGCGCTCCGCGATTCGATTCCGAAGATTCCGGCGCTGCACCCGAAATCGCGAGAACAGATTCTCGACGAGTACCGTCATTACGTGGATCAGATGTCCGCCAAGCTGCCGACGCTGTTCGGAAGGTTGCCGAAAGCCAGGCTCGAGGTGATGCCGATCGAGCCGTTCCGTGAGAAGGAAGCGTCAACCTCATACAATCAGGGCACGCCAGACGGCTCTCGACCCGGGCACGTGTTCGTCAATACTTACGATTTTGCGAATCAGCTGACGATCAACAACGAGTCGACGGCGTATCACGAGGGAAT
>JBGPHO010000003.1:0-29443 GCA_041484425.1 Gemmatimonadaceae bacterium | reverse complement strand
CCGAATTTCTCGCCAACGAAGTGCCCGGCGTGGTCGTGCCGGCGAAGATCATCGAGCGGATGCGGGCCGCGAGCGCCAAGTCCAAAGAGCACGGCGTGGCGGAGGGAATCGCGATCGCAAGGGAGATGTTCGAGCGAGTGAGGCCGCACGTACAGGGCGTGCAGGTGTCGGCCCCGTTCGGGAAGGTCGAGCTCGCGCTGGAAGTGTTCCGCGATCCGCTCGTCGCCGCTGTCGAAGCCAGGACGGCCTAGTGTCGGTTCCTGAAATCTTCCTCTCGCGCTCGCGCTACTGGCTGACCAAGGAGTACCCGATCAAGCTCCGGCACTGCGTCAACGTGCTGCCTCGCAGCGCTGTATGGGCGCGCCCGAATCAGAGCTCCAACAGCATCGGCAATCTCCTCGTTCATCTCACCGGCAACGTCACCGAATGGATTCTGGGCGGCGTTGGCGGACGATCGATCACCCGCTTTCGCGCCGGCGAGTTCGCGCAGACCGATGGCGCGGACGGGTCGAAGCTGCTCGACAATCTGGAGGCAGTCCTCCGCGAAGCGGACGGTGTGCTCGCCGGATTGACCGAAGCAGATCTGGGCCGATCGATCGTAATCCAGGAGCGCGACACGACAGTGCTTGCAGCAGTCTATCACGTGGTGGAGCATTTCTCGATGCACACGGGCCAGATCGTCTTTCTCACCAAGATCTACGCGCCCGACAAGATCCACTTTTACGACGACGCCGGCGGCCTGGCGCGCCCGACCTGGCACCAGGGAACCGCCCTCGACGAGGACGCGCACTAGTCGGCAAGCGCGTACCGCGCCATTTTGCACACATGAAGGGAATTCTGATCGTCGACCACGGCTCTCGTAAACGGGAGGCGAACGACATGCTGCGCTGCATGTCGAACCTCATTCAGACGATGGCCGGCCCGGAAGTGGTCGTGCGCCATGCCCACATGGAGATCGCCGACCCGGACATTGCGCGTGGATTCGCGGATTGCGTCGATGGAGGTGCCACGGACGTCACGGTCTTCCCGTATATGCTCTCACCGGGGCGACATTCGACGGCCGACATCCCGCGCATGGTATCCGAAGCAGCGCGAGCGTCACCGCACGTGACATTCAGCGTCACGCCCGCTTTTGGTGTCCACGAAAAGCTCGCGGAGCTCATTCTCGATCGCGCCGGAATTGAAGCCGTGACGTCCGTTGCCGGCGCCGAGGCAGACCGCTGCTGGGATCCGGAGTGTTCAGAGAAGCTTTGTGGCGACGCGTGCCGGGCCAGGACGGCGCGCCAAACTGCTCAACGGGGAGGCTCGTCGTGATGCACTCGCGTCAGTTCTTTGCCAGCTCCTTCACGCTCATGGTCGCACTCGCCGGCACGTTACGCGGGCAGGGTCCAGTGCAGACGAAGCCGCTCGACCGCGCCAATCTCGATACGACCTGCCTCGCTTGCGACGATTTCTATCAGTTCGCTAACGGCGGCTGGCTCAAGCGGGCAAAGATCCCCGCCGCATATCCCGAGTTCGGATCCTTTCAGGAGCTGTTCGATCAGAACGAAGCGGTGCTCCACGACATACTCACCACCAGCATGGCCAGCGTGAAATCGGGGCAGTACAAGCCCGGCACCGGAGAATGGAAGGTCGGTGCGTTCTACACGACCTGCGTGGACACCACCGCGGTGGAGATGCTTGGCGGGACACCACTCAAGCCCGAGCTCGATCGCATCGCCGCGATCAAAAGCGTGGACGATTTGAAGCGAAGCTTCGGCGAGCTCGAGAAGCGCGAGGGATTGGCTCCGTGGGTTGATGGCTCGGCGCAGGATGCCCGCGACGCCGCCAACACGATCACCGGACTCTATCAGGGCGGGTTGTCACTTCCGAACGCCGAGTACTACACCAAGACGGACACCGCATCGGCCAGTTTCCGAATGAAGTTCACCGGCATCGTCACTCACATGTTCGTGCTGCTCGGCGATTCTCCATCCAGGGCGGCGGACGAGGCGAACACCGTGCTCGCGATCGAGACGCAGTTCGCAAAGTCATCGCGCACGCCGATTCAACTGCGTGACGTCGTCGCGAATTATCACCGCATGACGCTCGCCCAGGCCGACTCGCTCACGCCCCATTTCTCGTGGGCCAGCTTCTACTCGGGGGTGGGTGCGCCACCAGTGGAGCGCATCGACGTGGGACAGCCTGAGTTCTTCGTGAACTTCGACAGGATGTTGACCACCGTCCCGTTGGCCGACTGGAAGACACTGCTGCGCTGGCGTCTGGTCAGCACCGCCGCTCCGTCACTCAGCACGCCCTTCGTAAACCAGAACTTCGAGTTCGGGAAGCTGTTCACCGGCGCCACCGAGATTCTCCCGCGCTGGAAGCGGTGCGTCGCCGCTACTGACGGCACCCTCGGTGAGCTGCTCGGCCAGGAGTACGTTGCGCGCAAGTTCTCTCCGGAGGCCAAAGCGCGCGCGGTTGCCATTGTCGACAATCTCGTGCGGGAGCTGCGGTCGAGAATCGAGCAGCTGGAATGGATGGGCGCGGACACGAAGACGCAGGCCCTCGTCAAGCTCGATGCATTCAACCGCAAGATCGGCTACCCGGACAAGTGGCGCGACTATTCCAAGCTTCAGATCAGTGGCAGCGGTTACTACGAGAACGTGATCGCCGCCCGGCAATGGGCGTCGGCCCGAGACTGGGCGAAGGTGGGAAAGCCCACCGATCGCACCGAATGGGGAATGACGCCTCCCACCGTCAACGCGTACGAGAACCCGCTGCTCAACGAAATCGTCTTTCCCGCCGGGATACTCCAGCCCCCGTTCTACGATCCGAAAGCGGATGACGCTCTGAATTATGGGGCGATGGGGGCGGTAATCGGCCACGAGATGTCGCACGCGTTCGACGACCAGGGACGCCAGTACGACAAGGCCGGCAACATGCGTGACTGGTGGACCAAGGACGACGCGGCGCGCTACGACACAGAGGCCCAGAAGATCGTAAAACAGTTCGACGCGTACACTGTGATCGACACAGCGACCCACGTGCAGGGCAAGCTCACGCTGGGTGAGAACATCGGTGACTTCGGCGGCCTCACCGTCGCATACGCGGCAATGAAGCGCGCGCTGGCGGCGCATCCACAGTCGGTGATCGACGGCTTTACGCCCGAGCAGCGCTTCTTCCTCGGCTGGGCGCAAGCCTGGCGCGAGCTGGACCGCCCGGAGTTCCTCCACTTCCTCGTAAGCTCGGATCCACATCCACCATCCAAGTGGAGAGTGAACGGACCGCTCAGCAACATGCCGGAGTTCAAGGCGGCGTGGGGATGCAAGGACAGTGATCCGATGGTGCGACCGGCCGCCGATCGCCCACGGATCTGGTAGAGCGCACAGGAATCCATTGACATGCCAGCTGACACGACCGCCTCAACATTTGCTCTGACTCTCCTCTCCGAGGAGGAGACGATGTTCCGCGACGCGGTTGCCGCGTTCGCGAACGAAGAGGTGCGCCCGCGATCGGCGGAAATGGAGAAGGCAGGAAGAATCGACCCCACGCTGCTGCCGAAATATTTCGAGCTGGGGCTCATGGGCATCGAGGTGCCGGATCAGTACGGCGGTGCCGGCGGCACACTCTTCATGGTGACGCTCGCGGTCGAGGAGATCAGCAAGGTGGATGCTGCGGCGGCCATCGTCTGCGACGTACAGAACACGCTCGTCAACTATCCGATCGTCCGCTACGGCAGCGATGCGCAGAAATCGAAGTATCTGCCGTTGCTCACATCGGAAGTCGTCGGCGCGTACGCGCTTTCGGAGTCCGGTTCGGGCTCCGACGCTTTCGGGCTTGCCACGCGCGCGGAGAAGCGCGGCGATCGTTGGATCCTCAATGGCCAGAAGCTCTGGATCACCAACGGCGCGGAGGCCGGCATCTTCGTCGTCTTCGCGAACGCCGATCCATCGGCTGGTTATCGAGGAATCACAGCCTTCATCATCGAGCGCGATTTCAAGGGATTCAAGGTCGGCAAGAAGGAAGACAAGCTCGGAATACGCGCCTCGAGCACCGTCGAGCTCCTGCTAGACAACTGCGAGGTGCCAGAGGAGAATGTGCTCGGACCCGTGGGCCAGGGTTACAAGATTGCGATCAACACCCTCAATGAAGGACGCGTCGGCATCGGCGCTCAGATGATCGGCGTCGCGCAGGGCGCGCTCAACGCCACCATCACGTACGTCAGCGAGCGCAAGCAGTTCGGGAAGGCGCTCTCCGAATTTCAGGGGATCCAGTTCCAGATCGCGCAGGCGGCGACAGACGTCGAGGCTGCGCGGCTCATGGTGTACAACGCGGCACGTCTCAAGGATACCGGCAAAGACATCGCGCGCGAGGGGGCGATGGCGAAGCTATTCTCCTCACAGGTGTGCGAGCGCGTGACGTCGCTCTGCGTCGAGCTGTTCGGAGGCTACGGCTACACGAAGGACTATCCGGTGGAGAAGTTCTATCGTGATGCCAAGATCGGAACGATCTACGAGGGCACCTCCAACATGCAGCTGCAGACGATTGCTAAAGCGGTGCTCAAGGCCTGACCGCAACTGGAAGACCAACTGCCAATGAACTGCAACTGAAGACTACCTGCCGGGGGCTGTTGTGCGGGCCGGCTGGGGGCTTCGAGCACTGGCCGTTAGGGCTGAGTTTCTCCGCGCAGTAAGCCGTCCCTCACCCGCTGCGCCTTTGAAGACGCGCGCGCATTTTCGATCAGGCGCGAGCCGACGCTCGTGACGAAATGGAGTCGGGCGGTCAGAGTTTGATCCGCGCCACCACGTCGAACAACAACGGGAAGCTCTGTACCTTCTGGCAGGTGAGCATAGCGCGAGCGGAATTTCTCGGTCCAGTTTGGATCGTCGGCATTGAATCCGCCGACCGAGATGAGCTGATCGCCGGCCTGGACGCCTGCAGCGGCCGCCGCGCTTTCCGGTATCACTTGAGTGACGTGCAGCCCGGTCGAATCCTGAAGGCTCGCGATTCCGAGCTGAGGAACGTGAGTAGTGTCGCGCGCGAGCCGAAGTCCCGCCAGCGGCAGAACCCTGTCGTAGGGGAATGGCTCGCGCCCATCGATGTAGCGCGCGTAGAAATCGCTGAACGATCGACCCTTCGCGGCTTTGCTCACCGTGCTCCACCACTCGTCCGCGGTGAATCCGCGACCATTCTTGTAAGCCGTGTTGTACAACGTGCGCATCACATCGTCGAGCGAGCTGTGGTTGTCGCTCGCGTCGCGGATCATGATGTCGAGCAGCAATCCGGCGAGCGATCCCTTTGGGTAATAGATGTACTCGGTTCCATCGCGCGGATGGATCCACGTCGAAAGCGATGCATCCTCCAGCGACGTCGGTGACAGCGCCTCGACTTGCGACATCTTGTCGGCCGTCAGAAGGTAGAAGCCGTTCGCGTCCACGATCCCGCCGCGGACTTCCGCCAGATCGGCGTAGTAGTCCGTGATTCCCTCGCTGATCCACAGCAGCGGCGTGGGCTGCTCCTCGTCGTATCTGTAAGGAAAGAGATCGGCGGGTCGCAGCCGCTTGACGTTCCAGGCGTGAAAGACTTCGTGCGCGTAGAGCGAGGGCAGCACCGGCGAGCCGAGCATTCCGGGGCTCAGGACATCGACGTGGGAATTCTGGTGCTCGAGCCCCGAGCCGCCCCCGTAGGATGGATCGGTGATCTGCAGCACGCTGTACGTGCTCCACGGCACTTCACCGAACACTTTGACCTCGGCTGGAATCACGCGCTTGAGCGCCTCCCAGACGGCGACGCGCGCGCCGCCGGTCACGCTTCCCGCGGGATACGTGGCGAACCGGACCCACGTCCCGGAGATCTGCGCGCTGTCGAGATCGAACTGTCCCACGAAGAACGGCATGTCCACGAGATCGTGATAGTTCGGCGCGGCGTAGCGGTGCGCCCCCGCCGTCGTCATACCGGTCACGATCTTCCACCCAGCTTCGGTATTCACCGTGACGGACGCCGGAAAATCGAATCCCCTGCCCTCTGGATATGGAAAGAGATTCGTCCCGTTGAAGAGCAGAAAATCGGGACGAGACCACGTGTTCGCGTTGTCGAGGCTGTCGGCCAGATAGTCGAATCGCACGGTGACTTCGCCCACTCCGCGCGGGCGAACGCGCCAGGTGTCCGGATCGATCTTGTCCCAGGCCAGGGAGGTCCCTGCCTGCTCGGCTGAGAAGTTGGAGACGTAGCGCGCAAAGTTGTCGATCTCGTAGGCACCGGGGGTCCATTTGGGAATCGAGAGGAGAACGGGATCCGTGCCTCCTACGGTGAACGTCATAGCGGATGTCACCTGCCGCCGTTCGCCGTTCCCGCGCGTGAACGTCACCTCGTAGCGGATGTCCGTGATTGACGCGGAAGTCGCGGTGCCCTGCGCCGAGGCCCGTGGCGGGACGAGTAGCGCGGCGAGGCCTGCAAGCAGCAGAATGGTTTTTGTTCTCATTTCCATTGAGATGCGGACATCAAGCGACCGTTTTGCATGCAGGAAAACCAACTGTGAGAATAACAAGGTGAGAGGTAAAAGGTGATAGTAACCGGGTGCGAGGTTACGACGTGGTGACCTCGTACGTGGTACCTATCACCTTGCACATCCCACCTTGTTCAGTTCGCAGTTGGTTTTCTACTACCGTAACTCCACCTCGATGTTTGGACTTGTTCACTTCGCAGCTGGTTTATGTTCCCGTCGCCGCACGAAAGGATTGCAAGACTCGCGCGCGTTAGGCGCACCTGCCGCGCGATGCTATATTCGACCCACCTCGAAGCACCCCCAGCCCTTCGGTATCCTGATGATAGCTTCCGATTCTCTCAGCTTTCTGAAAAAGCTGCTCGATACGCCCGGACCTTCCGGCTTCGAGTCCGCGCCCGCAAAGGTGTGGCGCGACTTCGCCAGGAAATTTGCGAAGGTGAGCGGTGACGTCGCCGGCAACAGCCTCGCCGAAGTGAATGGCGGCGGCAAGCCGACGATCATGCTGGCCGGCCACATCGACGAGATCGGCGTCATCGTCAGCTACATCGACGACCAGGGCTACGCCTACATCCAACCAATTGGGGGTTGGGATCCGCAGGTGCTGATCGGACAGCGTCTCCGCTTCATCGGCCGACATGGCGAGGTGTTCGGCGTCGTCGGCAAGAAGCCGATCCACCTGATCAAACAGGAAGAGCGAGAAAAGGCCGCGAAGTTCACGGAAATTTGGGTGGATCTCGGCGCCAGGACGAAGAAAGAGGCGGAAGGGATGGTACTGGTGGGTGATGCCGGAGTGATCGACTCGCGCACAATGGAATTTCCGAATGGGAGACTTGTTTCGCGCTCGATCGACGACCGGATCGGCGCGTTCGTCGTCCTCGAGGCGCTGCGCCGGTACTCGGACAAGCCCGGTTCGGCCAAAGTCGTCGCCGTCGCGACGACGCAGGAGGAGATCGGCTACCGAGGAGGCGGCGCGGGAGTGTCCACGAACTCCCTCGCGCCACAGATGGCGATCGTCGTCGATGTGACGTTCGCCATCGATCATCCCGGCGTCGAGAAGAAGGAGTTCGGTGATGCCGCGATCGAAGGGGGCCCGGTGCTGACGCGCGGCTCCGTCATTTCTCCGGTGGTGTTCGGGATGCTTCAGAAGACGGCGCAAACGCGGAAGATCCCCTTCTCATTGCACGCGGCCGGCCGGGAGACGAGCACGGATGCCGATGCCATTCATATCGCGCGCGAGGGAGTCGCAACGGGGCTCGTCTCCGTCCCCAATCGTTACATGCATTCGCCGAACGAGCTGGTGAGCCTCCAGGATATCGATCACGCCGCGGAGCTGATCGCCGAGACCTGTCGGCTGGTAACGAGCAAGACCGACTTCACGGCGCGGTAGTCGAGGGGTGTTTGTCGCCCGGACACCCGAGGGCAGGATTGCTGTTCGCATCCTCCTGAGCTCCGCGAGCTAGCTGGCCCATGCCGAAGCCGATCCCCGCGCCGCGGGAGGAAGGATTCACGACGACCGCCGGGTCACCCCTGTACTGGGTGAAGTACGGCCGTCCCAATGCTCCGAAGCTGCTGATTCTTCACGGCGGACCAGGGGCGGATCACAGGTATCTGCTGCCGCAGATGCTGCACCTGGGCGAGAAACACGATCTGCTCCTTTACGACCAGCGGGGCGGTGGTCGCTCCAAGGCCGACGCGCGCGTTCCGATCACATGGGAGACCCACGTCGAGGATCTCGGTGCGGTGGCCGAGGAGTTCGGGCTCGATCCGCTATCGATCGTCGGGTATTCGTGGGGCGCGATGCTTGGGCTCCTGTACGCGGTCGAACAGAGGGGCAACCCGCATCTCCGGGCGCCCGAGCGTATGGCGCTCATCAGTCCGGCGCCTTTGACGAACGAGTACCGGCGTCAGTTCGAGGCGGAGTTCACGCGCCGGCAGCAGAGTCCCGAGATACAGAGAATGCGCGAAGAGCTGGCGGCGTCGGGGCTCCGAGAGCGGGATCCGGAGGCGTACCGGCAACGCGCCTTCGAGGTGGGGGTCGCCGGCTATTTCTCGGATCCGCGCAACGCGAAGGACCTCACACCCTTCCGGGTCGTCGGCAGGGTGCAGCAATCCGTCTGGGAAAGCCTGGGGGATTTCAACCTCATCAGTGACCTGAAAGGGATCAAAACCCCCTCGATCATGATCACCGGCCGTGACGATCCCATTCCATTTGCGTCTTCCAGTGCAGGCGCTAGTGCGCTCGGAACGAACCTCGTGGTTCTGGACGAGTGCGGCCATGTGCCGTACGTTGAACAGCCAGAAAAGCTGTTCACGGCACTCGACCCATTCCTTAATGAATCCACTCCGTCCGTACGAAGCTGAAACTCTGCCATGACATCAGACTCCGGCGTCACACAGCACGCGATCAGCTCGATCACGGTCGACGGCAAGGAATACAAGGTCGCGCTTCGTCTCGCCTATGATGGCGTTGAATACATTGGCAGGCTGTGGTTCAGCGATCCTTCGAGCGATCAGATGGGAATTCCGGATCACGGCGCCGTTCCCGGCCGTACGATCGCTGAAGCGGTCGAAGTAGCCAGGAAGCTCACTCCGCAGGATCTGGAGCGACGCTGCCATCGCGCGCTCGCCGACAAGAGACGCTACATCCGCCTTCGTCGCGCGACTGAAGAGATCATCACCAAGATCAAGTACATGAATCGCGTAGCGGTGACCATGCGACACGGAATGCTCGACAGCGAAGGCGCCAGCCAGGAGCTCGAGCTGATTCAGAAGCAGATCGAAGACATCGTGAAAACGCTGCCCTTCCACGCCGGGATCGAAGAAACGGCCTAGTTCTCCTCCCTCGTATATTGGGGGAATGGATTCCCGCTCGGCCGCGCATGTTCTTTCCCAGATCGGCGCCCTCCTCGAAGTAAAAGGCGAACAGAAATTCAAGGCGCGCGCATATGCCGGCGCCGCGCGCTCGCTCGTCGCGCTCGACACGGATGATCTCGCGCCGCTGTTGCGCTCTGGCGAACTGGCGGACATCTCAGGAATCGGGCCGGCAACGTTGTCCGTCGTGCGCGAGCTGATCGAGACTGGCGAGTCGTCGTATCTCAACGAGCTGCGCGAGGGAATCCCCGAAGGACTGCTGGAGCTTTTTCGCGTTCCCGGACTCAACGCCGCCAAGGTCCAGCTCATTCACGACGCGCTCGACGTCCAGAACCTGGAAGATCTGGAGCGCGTGGCGCAGAATGGCCAGCTGGCTGAGCTGCCAAAGTTCGGCAAGAAGACGGCGGAGAGGATTCTGAGAGGCATCGAGACCCTCCGGCGGAACGCGCATCTCAAGCGCTTCCCGGCGGCAGCGGTCGAGGCGCACCTCCTGCTCGCCAACGTCGTCAAGCATCCAGACGTCACTCACGCCGAGGTCGCGGGCTCGATCCGGCGTCACAACGAGGTCGTGGCCGACATCGACATCGTCGCCGAGTGTTCGGGCGATCCGGCGAGCGTGGCGGCATCGTTCGCACGATCGCCCGGTGTCAGGGCGAGCAAGACCCGCGAGGATCCGGGGTCGGTGAATATTCAATTCGTCGATGGGACGCATCTCGACGTGCACTGCGCCACCCGGGCGGATTACCCGGTGGCGTTGTGGCGCGCTACGGGAAGTGCGGCGCACGTCGAAGAGATGAACGTGCTGGCGCGGAACAGAGGCTTCGAGATCGCAGGCAATTCGCTCATCGGCAAGGGAGGCAATCGCGTTGGCCTGAAGGACGAAGACGCGTTTTTCACCGCGCTGGATCTGGAGCCGATTCCCCCCGAAATGCGGGAGGGGATGGGCGAGATCGAGGCCGCGGCGCGGCGCGAGCTGCCGAATCTCGTGACCTTCGACGACATCCGCGGGGTCCTCCACTGCCACTCCGACTACTCGGACGGTACCGCGACGATCGAAGAGATGGCGAACACAGCGAAGGAGCGCGGCTGGGACTACATCGGAATCTCGGATCACTCGGAGTCCGCGTTCTATGCGGGCGGACTCAAGCGCGACCGGCTCCTTCGGCAGCAGGAGGAGATCGACCGCCTGAATGCGCAAGTGAGTGGCTTTCGCATCCTCAAGGGCATCGAAGCTGACATCCTGGCCGACGGCGGGCTCGATTACGATGCGGAGATTCTGGACAGCTTCGACTACGTCGTAGGATCGATCCATTCGCGCTTCAGCATGGATGGAGACGCGATGACAAAGCGCGTGCTGGCGGCGCTCGACGATCCGCATCTCACGATCCTGGCGCATCCGACCGGCAGATTGCTCCTCACGCGCGAGCCATACGCGATCAACATCGAGGCGGTGCTCGAGAAAGCCGTGCAGGTAGGAGTCGCGGTGGAGCTCAACGCCGATCCTCATCGTCTGGACCTGGACTGGCGTTACTGCCGACAGGCGAAGGAGTTGGGAGTCACGATCGAGATCGGGCCCGACGCGCACTCGACTGCAGGACTCGACAACGTGCATTTTGGAATCGGAATGGCGAGAAAGGCGTGGCTCGAGGCGGGAGAGATTCTCAATACGCGAAGCGCGGACGACGTGCTCGCGTTTGCGCGGAAAAGGCGGACCAGGTGAAACGCACCGCCCCCAAGATGAAAAGGGGCCACCCCGGTGGCGCAAAGCGAAAAGTCGCCGTCCGGGTCGCACGTAAGCCGCGAATCACCAATCCTCGTGCTCGTCCTCCGCGAAAGGCTGCGCCCCGCCGGATTGCGAAGAATGCCGTCGGCGCTTACGCACTCGAGGTTCTTGCCCGTCTCAAGCGCGAGTATCCTGATGCACACACCGAGCTCGACTACGAAACGCCGCTACAGTTGTTGGTCGCGACGATCCTGAGCGCGCAATGCACCGACAAGCGCGTCAACATGGTGACGCCGCTGCTCTTTCAGACCTTCCCGACGGCTGCCGCTCTCGCCGACGCGCCCCCCGAAAAACTCGAAGAGATCATCAAGAGCACGGGGTTCTTCCGCAACAAGACGAAGAGCCTGATCGGACTCGGCAAGGCGCTGGTCGAGCGCCACGACGGCGAGGTACCGGATTCGATGGAGGCGCTCGTCCAGCTGCCGGGTGTCGGACGCAAGACCGCCAACGTCGTGCTCGGGAACGCGTTTAGGAAAAACGTAGGCATCGTCGTAGATACGCACGTTGCCAGGCTAAGCCACCGACTTGGCCTCACGAAAGAAGAGGACCCCGTAAGAATCGAGCAGGATCTGATGCCGCTGTTTCCGCGCGAAGATTGGGCGCTGCTCGCACACCTGCTCATCTTTCACGGCCGAAGAGTCTGCGAGGCGAGAAAACCCAAGTGCGAAGTCTGCGTCCTCAATGACATCTGCCCGTCCAGCAGTGTCTAGTGTTATCATACTGACCAGCCTACCGCTGACCTCGGATCCCGTTCAGTTTACAATTCCACTTTACCGGCTTACACACTCCAGGAATGACAAAGTTCGCCACGATAGAAACCAACAAGGGCACCATGAAGGCCGAGCTGTACGAGAAGGCGGCGCCGAAAACGGTCGCCAATTTCGAGAAGCTTGCCAACTCCGGCTTTTACGACGGGACCAAGTTCCACCGCGTGATCAAGGATTTCATGGTGCAGGGCGGCGATCCCTACTCCAAGGGCGGTGAGGACGCCAAGGGTCCCGTGGGAACTGGCGGCCCGGGCTACAAGATCGACTGTGAGACAAGCGGAAATCCGCACAGGCACGAAGTTGGCGCCCTGTCGATGGCACACGCGGGAAAGAACACAGGCGGCAGTCAGTTCTTCATCGTGCTCAGCGAGCAGAACACCAAGCACCTGAACGGAGTCCACACCGTTTTTGGAAAGGTCATCGAAGGGCTCGACGTGATCCCCAAGATCAACCAGAACGACGCAGTATCGAAGGCCAGAGTTTCGAGCGGGCCGGAGGCCAAGTAATGGCGACGAAAAAGAAGACCGACCTGAGTGCCGCGCTCACCGGACTAATCCTCGGCGCGGTGACGCTGTTTCTGCTGTTGACGTCGATAGTGCTGCTGACGAACGCGCACTTTCGGGGGAAGGAGGCGGCGGAGGCGACCCACCAGTAAGATCCTGGCACGAGGTAATTGACGTAACGGCGGGCCGATAATATATTACTGACTGGTCAGTAACTATTCGTTTAGCGATGCCAAGAACCAAGTCAGCCAAGCCCAAGTCAGCCCAACCAAAATGGCGTAGAAGACCCGAGTACCGGCCCCAGCAGATCATCGAGGCCGCCCTCGAGGTTTTCGGCGAATGCGGGCTCGCCAACGCCCGACTCCAGGACATCGCCGAGCGCGCCGGAGTCTCCAAAGGCACCATCTACCTCTACTTCCCCAACAAGGAAGAGCTCTTCCGCGAGATGGTCCGACAGACCGCGGTCGCCGCGATCGAACGCGCTGAACAGGGACTTAGCCAGGGCACTCCCAGCGCTCAGCTTCTGGCCTTCATGCGGGGCTACTGGGCCTTCGTTCGCTCACCAGTCTTCATCACCATTTACCGCCTCGTACTCGGAGAGCTGCATCAGTTCCCCGACCTCGCGAAGTTCTATGCGCACGAGGTGGTCGCTCGCGGACAGAAACTGCTCGGCGGAATCATCCGCCGCGGAATCGACGCTGGTGAATTTCGCGAGATCGATCCGATGATTGCCGCTCGCATGCTTGTCGCCCTTGTCGTCATGAACGGTATTTGGCGTGACGAACATACTGGCGTGCCGCTCCTCGCCCACAAGAGCGACGAGGAAGTCTTCAACGAGCTGGCCCAGTTCTACCTCCATTCGATCACGCCGTCCGCAGGCTGTTTCGCGCAGGCGGATGGCGCCCCGCCGGACGCAGTCTCGTTCATTCCACTCATCAATGACTAAGAATTTTCCCAGCGTGAGCCGCCGCTTGTTCGCGGCCGCCGCAACGATTGCGACCGTGTCGTCTGCCGCGCTCGCACAGACGCCCGGTGCCTCGTCAGCTCCCGCTGCCACGCGGCCAGGATCGGCGATCGCCCTTACCCTCGGTGACGCCGCGCGGCTCGCCGCGCACCAGAGCGCGCTTGCCCAGGGCGCTCGACTACGGGCCGATGAAGCGGGCGCTCGCGTCCGCCAGCGCAGGTCAGACCTGCTCCCGACGGTAAGCAGCTACGTCCAGGAAGCCGGCCGCACCTTCAACACGTCAACTCTCGGCATCGATTTCCCCGCGTCCCCAGGGAACCCGCCGCTCTTCGATCCACAGGGCCAGGTCGAGGGCCCGATCAACACTCTCGACGTTCGCGGGCGCGTGCAGCAGAACCTGCTCGACTTCGGCGCGCTCGGACGAGTTCGCTCCGCTCAGGCCCAGGCGCGGTCGTCGAGTGCCGACGCCGACGCCACCGCCGAGCAGGCCGCGAACATCGCTACCAACGCCTACGTTAGGGCGATGCGTGCGGACGCGGATCTGCGCGCGCGGCAGGCCGACACCGTACTCGCCACCGAGCTGCTCAGTATCGCGCAGTCGCAGCTTCAGGCCGGAACCGGTGTCGGGCTGGACGTCACGCGCGCCAAGTCACAGCTCGCCAACACCCGCGCGGCCCTTATCGCGTCACGCAACGCACGTGACCACGCACATCTCGATCTCCTGCGCTCGCTCGCGCTTTCTGTTGGAACCGAGATCGTGTTGGCGGATTCTCTCTCCCCTGCTACCGACGGCGAGCCACTGCCGGACGAGGCGACGCTGGTTGCGCAAGCGATTCGCAACAGGCCCGACCTCCTCGCCGAAGACGAGCGCATCCGCGCGGCCAAACAGGGTCTCTCTGCCATCAAGGCCGAGCGCCTCCCCTCGCTCGGTCTCGTCGCCGATGATGGCGTCATCGGAAAGAACGGCGCGAAGCTGCTCAATACCTACACCTGGGGCCTGCAGGTCACGCTCCCCATTTTCGATGGCTTCAAGCGGGAGGCGCGGGTTCAGGAACAGCAGTCGGTGGTGAAGGAAGCCGAAATCCGCCGGCGCGACCTCGAGCAGCAGGCCCAAGCCGACGTGCGCGGCGCGCTGATCGACCTGTCCGGCGCCCGGGAGCAGCTTGGTGCGGCGACCGAGAGACTCAGCCTGGCCGAGCAGGAAGTGATGCAGGCCCGCGATCGCTTCAACGCCGGGGTCGCCGGAAATGCGGACGTTGTGAACGCGTCGCTCGCTCTCACCAGCTCGCGGACGCTCGTCAACGACGCCGAGACGTTGTACCAGCTCGCGCGCGTGTCGCTCGCGCGCGCGACGGGAAGTGTCACGACACTCAGATGATCACGAAGATTTGCTTGCAGAACTCCAATTAGACTATCAGGAATACAGGAAAGGTCATGGCAACCGCAATCGATACCGAAGCACCGGGAACTCCAGCCTCACGCAACGGCAGAACCGCCGCGGTCGAGCCCGACGCACCGTCGAAAAAGAAGAAGTTCATTCTTCCCATCGTTGGTGTCGTCGCGCTGATTCTCCTCGTCTGGGGATTCCAGAAGTGGAGTTACGGCCCCACGCACCAATCGACTGACAACGCGCAGGTCGACGGTCACATCGTGCCGGTGCTCGCCAAGGTCGGCGGCTACGTGAAGACGGTCAACGTCAACGAGAACGATCACGTCAACGCCGGACAGCTGCTAGTGCAGCTCGACGACGAGGACTATCGCGTCCGCCTCCAGCAGGCGCAGGCGGATCTCGCGGCGGCCCAGGCGACAGCGGGTGGCGGCGGATTCTCCGGGCAAGCGGAAGCTCAGGTTCAGAGCGCCACCGGCCAGCGGGCCGCGCTCGATGCGCAGATCGGTGCCGCTCAGGCCAACGCCAACAAGGCTGACGCCGATCTCGCTCGCGCGAGGGAGCTCGTCGCCAAGCAGATCATCTCCAAGCAGCAGCTCGACGCCGCGCAGGCAACGGCGGACGTCGCGCACGCAAATCTCCTCGCTGCCCAGCGTCAGGCCTCGGCGGCGGGCGGCACCGTGAACACCATGGAAGCCGGCGTGCGTGTCGCTAACGCGCGGTCCCTTGCTTCTCGCGCGGCGGCGGAGAACGCTCAGCTCCAGCTCGATTACACCCACATCACCGCGCCGGCCTCCGGCGAGGTCTCGAGAAAACAGGTAGAGGTGGGGCAGCTTGTCGCGCCGGGACAGCCTCTGCTCAGCATCGTCGCTGACACCGGCGTCTGGGTCACCGGGAACTTCAAGGAGACCCAGCTCGCCACGATTCGTCCCGGCCAGCCGGTGGAGTTCGAGATCGACGCCTACGGCGGCTGCGTCGGCGAAGGAAAAGTCGCGAGCATCAGCGGCGCGACCGGAGCGAAGTTCGCGCTCCTTCCTCCCGACAACGCGACCGGAAACTTCACCAAGGTCGTGCAGCGCGTTCCCGTGCGCATCGCCGTCACCAAATCGTGTCCAGGCAACCATCCCCTGCGACCAGGGCTCTCGGCGAACGTCCACATCGACACTTCCAACCGGTGAGCACGGCAGTGCTTCGGTCGTCGGGGATGACTACATCCTCCGAGGACCGGTACTCGCACAAGTACATCATCGCCGCCACCGTCACGATGGCGGCGATGCTCGAGCTCATCGACACCTCGATCGTCAACGTCGCCATCCCCCACATGATGGGGAATCTGGGCGCGACGCTCGACGAGATCGCGTGGGTTTCGACCTCGTACATCATCGCCAACGTCATAGTCATCCCGATGTCCGGATGGCTGTCGGCATTCTTCGGCAGAAAGCGCTATTTCACGGGGTCGATCCTTCTCTTCACCCTCGCGTCTTTCTTTTGTGGCGCGTCGCACTCGCTGCTTGGACTCATTTTCTGGCGCGTGATTCAGGGAATTGGCGGCGGGGCGCTGCTCTCCACGGCGCAGGCCACGTTGTACGAGTCGTTCCCGCCCGAAGAGGCGGGAACCGGCATGGCAATCTTCGGCGTCGGCGTCATGGTCGGCCCGACACTGGGCCCCACGCTTGGCGGCTGGATCACGGACAACTACAACTGGCCGTGGATCTTCTACATCAACGTCCCGCTCGGCATCATCGCGGCGATTCTCACGGTTACGTACATACACGACGCCGAGCACCAGGAGCGGGCCGACAAGATCGACTATCTCGGAATAATCCTGCTGACCCTCTGCGTCGGCTCGCTGCAGTGGATGCTCGAGCGAGGTGAGCGCTATGACTGGTGGGAATCGCGCTTCGTCACGATGCTGGGCTTTACCGCGCTCTTCGCGGGAATCGCTCTCATCTGGCACGAGCTCACGACCGACGAGCCGATAATCAACCTCCGAATTCTGAAGAGCCGGCAGGTGAGCGCCGGCGTGAGCATCGGCCTGCTGCTCGGGTTCGCGTTGTATGGATCCGTCTTCATTCTCCCGGTCTTTCTCCAGCAGCTGCTCCAGATGACGGCGTGGCAGACTGGAAAGATCATCCTGCCCGGAGCGATCGCATCGGCGGTCACGATGGCGGTCGTGGGAAGAAACGCAATGCGGCTTGATGCCCGCTACACCGTTGTAGCCGGTGCCATCCTGTTTTTCCTGTCGATGCTGAAGCTGTCGCACCTCACATCCGCGAGCGGTTCGGGGGATCTCTTCTGGCCCCTGGTACTTCGCGGCGTGGGGCTCGGGCTCATCTTCGTTCCCTTGACCAACGCGACGATGGCGGACCTCAAGGTGAAGGACCTGGCGCAGGGAACCGGCATGTTCAATCTCATGCGCCAGCTCGGCGGCTCGCTCGGAATCGCGGTGATGGCGACTCTTCTCGCGCGCTTCATGGCATCAGAGAAGGCGGTGCTGGTCGAGCACGTAGGCGCGAACGACCCCGAGACATTGAGCCGACTCTCGATGCTGGCGCGCGGTCTTGTGGCGCGAGGAATCAATCCGATGATCGCGCAGCAGCAGGCGCTCGCCATCCTGGACCGCCAGGTTACGGTGCAATCGAGCATGCTCGCGTTCTCGAGGATCTATCTGTACAGCGGGCTGGTACTGATATGCGGGCTGCCGCTCCTGCTGCTGTTCAGGACCGGCCGCGCGCGCGGTTCGATGGGCCCAGTGCATTAATAGGAGTTAGTGCTATTGTCTACGAGAAATGCTGGCGACACCGGTAAGGTGGTTCCGGCCGTATCTTACGGTGAGAACCCCTACCCACCGGTATTGTCAGCCCCTCAACAGTCGCACCCAGCCATACGTATTTCTGATGAGGAACGAGAGCTCGTAAGTCTGGCCAGGAATGGGGACGAGCGAGGTTTTGCCGGCCTCGTGCGTCTTCATCAGCGGCGCGCGTACATGGTGGCACGCTCGATTGTCATGACGCACGAGGATGCGGAAGATGCGGTGCAGGAGGGTTTCCTGCGCGCGCATCAGGCGCTCGACCGGTTCGATCCGGCGCAGGCTTTCGGCGCGTGGCTCAATCGAATCGTCGCCAACGCGGCGCTCGATCTGGCTCGCCGCCGGAAAGTGAGAAACGCGGAGGAGATCTCCGAGTCGATTCCGGCCACTTTCCGCGATCCGGCGGAAGGCGGCGAGCTGCGTGAGCGGCTCCAGGCGGCGCTGGCGCAGCTTCCGGATCGCGCACGAGCGGTAATAGTGATGCATGATATCGAGGGCTTTACGCACGCGGAGATTGGCGAGATGTTGAGTATACCGGGCGGAACGGCTCGCTCGGATTTACACCATGCGCGGCAGAAGCTGCGCGTGTTGCTCGGAAACCTGAGGGACTAGAGATGGAAGATCGTACCGATTTGCGACTCGACGACGAAGGCGATGCGAAGATCACGGAGATGCTCCGTGATGTCTACGCACCACCCGCCGGAGGCGCATATTGGGACGCCCTCGAGACCCGCATCATGTCGTACATCAAGGAGCACGAGGACGCGGTCGTCGGCATCCCCGTGAATTGGTGGTCGGATCTCGCGAGCTGGGCGGGGCCCGGCCTCGCTGCAGCGGCTCTGCTGTTCGTCGCCGCCGGCTTGATGTGGTCGCGGCAGAAGGACGAAGATCTGCGCACGACTTACGACGCCGTCACGGAGCCACTCGCCTCGGACGTTCTGCCTGGCGCTGTCCAGGTTGTAACGGCTCCGCGCGATGGCTCATCGCAGCGCGAAGCGACGTTTCGCTACGTCTTGTCACACTGAGGATCGCGATGGAACGCTCAAAGGGTTACGCAATGATGTTCCTGCTCGGCGCTTTCGTCGCGGGCGGCGCGCTGGGGTTCACCGCCGACCGGGTGATGGACGCAAAGCATGGCCGCGACATGCGTGGGCCGCGCGCCTATCGGCAGAGAATGGCCGAAGAGCTCAAGCTCACTCCCGCACAGCAGGCATCTGTTGATTCGCTGATCGAGCAGAAGCACAGGCAGATCGTCACTCTCTACAAGCCGGTGAAGCCGCAGCTCGATTCGATCGCTGTCCTGTCGCGGGTAGTCAGCGACAGCACCCACGCCCAGATAAAGCGGCTGCTCAATCCGGAGCAGCAGGTGAAGCTCGACAGGATGCGCGCGGCCGCGCGACGGGATCTCGCGGAGCGTCGAGGCGGAGACTCGGCCGGTCGCCCTCTAGTCCCGCCACCGGGGGCCTCGCCTTACTAGGATCGCCGCTAGGATACAAAGAAAAGCGCCGGTGCAGAATTCTGCACCGGCGCTTTTTTTATTTATCCCTTCGAAGGTCAGACGTTTTCCGGGTCGGCTTTTCGCTCGCCTTTCCCGAAGTTCTTCTGGATCTTGCCCTCGAGCTCTTCAGCGCGGCCCTTGATGTGCTGGCTGCTGTTGTCGGTCGCATCGCCCACGTCGCCGCGGATCCTGCCTTTCATTTCCTTCGTCTTTCCTTTGACTTCGTTCTCCAAGCCCCTTTCGTTTAGATCCTTCACTCAACCCTCCCTGGTAGAATCAGGTGCTTCTGCTGTGACTCTCATAACGCAAGCGATATGCCCTGCGCTAACGTCTGTTTTTTACGTACAGGATATCGCCTTGCCCGGAGGCATCGGCCTTGCAAAGGGTCGCGCGCTTGCGGAAATTCCGAGGTCAAAGCCGCCGGCAGTTTGGTGGCCTGAACCCCTCATAGGTCGCGCCAATCAGCACTAACGTCGAAGCTCGTCCGAGCGGCCGCCGTCTCGCAAAACTCACTCTTCTCGCGTTAGGCGTCGTTTATGGGGACATCGGCACCAGTCCCCTCTATGCCCTGCGCGAGTGCTTCAAGCTGGAGCATGGCCTCGCTCCGGTCCCGAACAACGTGTACGGCGTTCTCTCGCTGATCGTCTGGTCGCTGATCGTCATCGTCAGCATCAAATACATCATCTTCATCATGCGGGCGGACAACAACGGCGAGGGCGGAATCCTCGCGTTGCTGGCGCTCATTCTACAAAAGCAGCGGCGCGATGCGGATTCTTTTCGTCGCAAGACGATTATCGCTCTCGGATTGATCGGAGCGGCGCTCCTCTACGGTGATGGCGTGATCACTCCGGCGATCTCCGTGCTGAGCGCTGTCGAAGGCCTCGAGGTGGTGGCACCGCAATCCCAGCAGCTCGTGATCCCCCTGACTGTCATGATACTCGCGGGGCTCTTTTTCTTTCAGCAGCACGGCACCGCGAAGGTCGGGCGGATATTCGGGCCCGTTATGGTCGTCTGGTTCGCGACGATCGGAGGACTCGGACTCGCCGAAATTCTGCAGGCCCCGCAGGTCCTCGCCGCGGCGAATCCGCTTTACGGACTGGAGTTTTTCGCTCGGCATGGGCACGCCGGATTCGTTCTCCTCGGAGCCGTGGTCCTGGCAGTCACCGGAGCCGAGGCGCTCTACGCCGACATGGGACACTTCGGCAAGCGGCCAATCCGCCTCGCCTGGTTCCTCCTGGTGTTGCCGGCGCTGCTGGCGAACTACTTCGGGCAGGGCGCGCTGATCCTGCGCGACCCGGCGAACGCGGTCAATCCGTTTTACCTGCTCGCGCCCAGCGCGCTCCAGTATCCGCTGATAGCTCTCGCGACCATCGCGGCGATCATCGCATCCCAGGCTCTCATTTCCGGAGCATTCTCGCTCACACAGCAGTCCGTGCAGCTCGGCTACAGTCCGCGCGTGCAGATCATCCACACCTCGCACCAGGAAACGGGGCAGATATTCGTTCCCGAAGTGAACCGCGCGCTGGGACTTGGGTGCATTCTCGTGGTGCTAATGTTCAGATCTTCGAGCTCTCTCGCTGCCGCGTACGGAATCGCAGTCACGGGGACGATGACCATCACCACGATTCTCTTCTACGTGCTCGCCCGGACGCACTGGCAGTGGAGTATCTGGCGCGCGGGCGCCCTGACTGCCTTTTTCCTGATCATCGATCTCGCGTTCTTTTCCGCGAACATGCTCAAGATCGTGCAGGGCGGCTGGGTGCCTCTTGTCATCGCGCTGGGGATTTTCACTCTGATGACGACGTGGCAGCGTGGACGCCTGATCGTGCGCAGCCTGCTGGTGGATGCCTCGATCCCACTCGACGCGCTGCTCAGGGATCTGGGCGATGAGAATCCCGACAAGCGCTTCAAGCCCCCGCGCGTTCCGGGGACCGCGGTGTTCCTGACGTCCGAGTCGAAGGACGCGCCGCTGGTGCTGCTGCATCACCTCAAGCACAACAAGGTGCTGCACGAGAACGTGGTTCTCCTTTCGATCGTCTCCGCCCAGGTGCCGGAGGTTCCAATCGCTGAGCGCATCGAGGTGACTTGCTTCCCGCACAACTTCGGGCGCATCAGGGCGAAATACGGCTTCATGCAGACGCCGAACGTGCCCGAGATTCTCGCCCTGGCGGCCGAACGCGGAATCGTCGCGAAGCCGACGGAGACGACGTTCTACCTCGGCCGCGAGACTCTCATCCCCACCGGCAACAAGCCGCTCGCGCGCTGGCGCAAGCGGCTTTTCATCTTCATGCAGCGCAACGCCCGCCCCGCGACGGAGTTCTTCGGAATTCCTCCCAATCGAGTTGTTGAACTGGGTGCACAAATGGAGTTTTAGCCTGCCGCGCTAAACTGACTGACGAACTGCAACTGAACAGGCGGGAGGCGCCAGAGGGCATAGGTGCCAGTCTGTTAGTTTCACTACGCCGGGACTTATCTCGATAGAGTCATGACACAAGCAACTGCTTGTGCCCAGAATGCCACAGCGGCAAGTCCGGGTGTCGTGAACTAAGTAACTGGCGGCTACGCTACTCGCGCCTCCCGCCTGTTCAGTTGCTGTTGATTTTTTCAGTCCCGATCGGGCCTCCGCACCCTCTCGAAATCGCGACGATCCTTCTTGGTGGGCCGGCCGCGATCGTAGCCGGGAACCGACCGCGCTATTTTCACCTGCAGCTGCATCGCCTCGCGCGCCTTTCGCCCCTCCTCTGTTTCTTCGTAAAGCTTGGCCGCAATTGGAGCCGGGCCGCGGTGCTCCGAGAGCCCGCGGACGGTCACTATGTGGTGGTACGGACCGAGCCGGATGCGCAGCGAATCGCCAATCTGGAGCTGTTTGGCGCGCTTGGCCCGCTCGCCGTTGACCTCGACCTTTCCGGTTTCGATTGCCGCGGCGGCGAGGGCCCGCGTCTTGAAGAAACGCGCCGCCCACAGCCATTTGTCGAGCCGGACCCGGACTGCGTCGCCTAAATTCATTTTTTCGTTGCCGTGACGAGGCTGCGGAGTCAGAAAGATAAGGGAAATTCGTCCCCTGCCGGGAGCAATCGTGGCTCAACAGGACGACTGGTCAAGTCAACTGAAAAAAATCGAGCGGGAGTTCGATGGACTTCCGCCCGAGCCTTCGCCTGCGATGAAGAAGCTCCAGAGCGAGGAGGAGCGACGCGCGCAGGAGCGCACGCAGCAGCGCGCGGCTATGTTCGGCGGTGGCGCGCGATTGATCCTCGTGTTCGCGCTCTTCGCCGCGCTGGCGGTCTGGCCCTACGAGCGCGCGTGCGGCCTGGGTCTGTTCGAGTACCTCGGCGTCGAAGTCGTCATCATCGTTGGCGGCTTCTGGGTGGCGCTCACGACCTGGCGCTATCGACTCCCCAAGATGCACATCCTGTCGCTGCTCATCGTCCTGACAGGCCTGATACTGATGGCAATTGAGGTTCTTCCTCGGATCGGATACGCGGCCGTCGATCCGAAGCATCCTCCGCAGTTCTCGTGTCCGGAAACGCAGAACACGTTGCCCCGTACTTCCGCGGTGGAGCAACGCGTCCAAATTGCGACCCGTTCGATAGAGGCGCGCTGGCAGGCGCGCGCCGACGAGCTGTCTAGGAAATTCCGTCCGCAGCGAGCTGCTTTAACGCGGATCGAGCGTTCCGAATTGTTGTCGCCGCAAGTTCCCTGATCTCGTCGGCTGACACGGGTTCGATTCCGCCGGCATCGACCCTGTAAGTCCGCCGAGCGCGCAACGGAGCGAGAGTTCTGATCTGCGATGGCACCCGAAGTTGAATCTTGTTCGGAAGGCCGTTCATGCGCTGTTTCATCAGCGGCTCCATCCGCTCTTTCATTAACGGCTCGAGGTGCTCTCGCATCCTCTGCATGTCCGGTCCAAACATCATCCCCTCCGGGCCATCGAACTCCATCATGCCGTCCATCCCCGGCATCATGAAATTGAATCGATTCCCCAGGCGCATGAGGTCGCTCGCCTTTCCGGCTGTGACCTGCACGTCCCGGAACCGCCCGCCCGAATAGACGCGAAGATTCACCCTGCTCCCGGGAGCGAGCTTCTGCACTTCGCGGCTCAGACGGTGCGCCGCGAGTCCATTGGTGTAGGCGTCGTCGGTGTCACCCGAGGACGTACGGAGATCCACCCCATTGATCGAAGCGATGCGATCCCCTTCGATGATGCCGGCGGTCTCAGCCGGACCCTTGGGGGTCACCGCTTCGACGAAGACGCCGAGCGTGTCGCGCTTCGTCCCGGTGGTGCGGAGCTCGATGCCCAGCGCCGCGCGCTTCGCCATCGCCGAATCCATCCGGTAGAAGATCCGGTTTCGGAGCGCGGAATCCCCGCGGCCGCCGCGAAAGATGTGGCATTCGACGCGTCCGTCGGGATAAGTGGTGCAGCTCGAGTCTGGCTTGGCCGGTGTCACCTGTGCGTTCAACGTTGCCGTGGCGGGGGCCGCGGCTACAGTGAAAAGAAGCAGTAGCGCCTTCATCCTTTCTCCCTTGATGGTTCTGTGAGATAGGACATCGGGCCGCATCCAAGGGTTGCCGCCGCTGCAAAACGTGGCCACCGGGGTGATATTTTAAGGCATGTCAACGACGCTGGAGCCCCACGAAGCACCCCCGCACGTTCGCGAAATCGACGTTCATGCGTTCGAGCACCATTGGCAGGACGAAGCCGACGCGGCCTATCTCTATCGGATCCTCGCCGCGGCGGAGGCCGACCCGAAAAAGAAGGATATCTACTCGAGATTGGCGGACGTCGAAGACCGGCACGTCGTAGTCTGGTCCAATCTTCTGGGAATGCATGGACATCCGCCGGCGGAATTCCGCCCGAGCGGACGTGCACGACTACTCGCCGTATTTGGGCGCTGGTTCGGCCCGGGCTTTCTGCTGCCGATGCTCCTCGAGGAAGAGGGGCGCGAGGTTAGAGCGTACCTCGACATGCATCGCGAGACTCCGCTCGGAGCGCCGGGCGGTGCCGAAGCACTCGTACTCGCCCGCGAATCTGCTGACCACGCGACAACGCTCGGCACGATGGCGGGCAAGGGTGGGGAGCCGTGGCACAAGACGGCGTCCGGCGGCTTCCTTCGCAACGTCGTCTACGGATTCAACGACGGGCTCACCGCCAACTTCGGTCTTGTGGCCGGCGTGATCGGCGCGGCCACAGTGAATCAGCACCAGGCCGTGGTTGTTGCGGGCATGGCCGGTCTCATTGCCGACGCCCTGTCGATGGGCTCGAGCGGATATCTCGCCAGCAAGAGCGAGCGGGAGGTCTACGAGCACGAGATTTCCATGGAGAAAACGGAAGTCGAGCTCATGCCTGAGATCGAACGGGACGAGCTGGCTGTCATCTATGAAGCGAAGGGTATGGACCGCACCTCGGCACACAGGCTGGCGACGCAGATAATGGGCGACCCTCCGCAGATGCTGAAGGAACAGGTGCAGGAGGAGCTCAAGATCGGCGAGCTCAGCATGTCGCCATTCAGGGAAGGTTGGATCACGGGGCTTGCAACCGCGTTCGGCGCGGCAATTCCGGTATTTCCATTTCTCGTTTGGCACGGTACGACCGCCATCGCAATCTCATTCACCGTGGCAATGCTCTCGCACTTCCTGGTCGGAGCCGCTCGCTCGATGTTCACGGGCCGCGGAGCTTTCCGGTCCGGCTTCGACATGTTCGTGGTCGGCGTCGGGGTCGCGCTGGTCGGCTACTACGTCGGTGGGTGGGTGGGCCGGAGGATTTAAACCGGCTGCCTTTCACGCACGGCGTTGGCTTCGAGAAGGATCGTGCCGAGCCCGAGTACGCCGGCGACAAGCGTCACCCAGCCACCGAGGATCGGTATGATCCCGACGACGAGCAGGAGGAACCCGCCAAGGAGAAAGTTCATGAGCGCTCCCTCGCGCCCCTTTCGCGCGCGCGCGCCGAGCAGTAGCTGCCCCAGCCATACGGCGAACGGGACAGTCCCGACGCACACCACGATTGCGTACACGGCGGCCGTGAGGAGCGCGAGTGGCAGCCCGATGATCGTGACTGCCGCGACGATAATGGCAAATGGGACCAGGATGGCCCATCCGAGGCCGACCAGTGCCGACCGGCCCGGGCGCAGCGGGAGTATCTCGGCGGCCTCCGCCATAAAGCGGGGGAAAAGAGCCACCGCGACCGCACCCATCACGAGCAAGCCGAGTATCCAGAGCACGTGCGAGAGTCCCCACCCGCCTGAGACCGGGAGTGCGGTAACTGTCCCCGTGATGTGCGCGGCTGGATCAATGTGGACCTTCCCAGCCGGCACGCGATAGCGGAGATTCCCCGCGATCTGGGCGTGCGGCCCGATACGAAGCGCTCCCCCGGCGACCTCGACATTGCGGCCGACTACGCCGTTAATGCTGATCATGCCCCCGGACGCCAGGAGCGCGCCGCGCACGGTCCCGTTGACTTGAATCGTTCCACCTATGAGATAGGCGTTCCGCGCGATGACCGTAGCAGAATCCAGGTCGACAGTGCCGCCTGCTATCGTGGCATTCCGATCGACGGCTGCCGCCACGTGAACCTGACCACCCGCAGCACGGAGCGATCCGTGGATACGGCCGGTGATTGCCTGCTTCCCTCCTGCTCCGATGTAGTCGCCGCCGGTTGCCCCGGCAAAGCTCACGTCTCCGCTAGCGAGGATCGCGTCGCCAGGCACGCTGTCCATGATCGTCGCCGTCGGTCCTGATGCGAGCACATCGTCTCCACGCCGCGTGACTTCGTTTTGCGGCTGCTCACTCCGACCGCAGGAGAGCGTCGACGCCATGACCACGGCACCCAGCAAGCCGAGAAAACGACGACCGCGAGTCTGGAACACCATTTGGATGTCTCCGGCAAGACGATACGAAGCGGGATTCAATGATTGGCCAATGTTGGCTCCAGGCGTTGATCCCGCAAGCAGGAGATCATGAGCGCTGGGGTACTGTGGGCGACGAGTACCCATGACTCTCGGTCGCAACCAGCTTGGTTCGTATCTCCTTGCAGACCGCCTTCAAGTCGGTAAGGAAATCTCCCGTTGCTTCAGCCGGGATGATCCTCAGTTGGGGCCCGATACCGGCACGGCAGAGGTGGCTTGGCATGACGATCAAGGTGGCCACTTCTTCCCGGCAGATCCGGGTCAGCCCGGGCAGTGGATCCCCCATGAGCAACTCCAGCCGCCAATTGCCAGGCATTGCGGTCGTACGATAGAGTTGTTGAGTCACACCATCGAGGAAGCTCTCAATGGGCGTGCTCCCAACGAGGTGAATTGCCCCTGCGTCGGTCGTAGGCAACCACGTGACGGCGCGTACGATCGCCGATGTGCTCCGCGAAATGGCATCGGCAAGACGCGGGGCGCTATCCCCGGCGATCGTCCCGTCGCACACAACGACGATTCGCGGCGGCACAGGCGGCGCAATCTCGGGAATGCGACGCGCACGAACACGCTCATCGCTCCGGTTGTGAGAATAGCCGGTGGAGACCGCGACAGGAGCAGGTGTCATGAGTTCTTGAGTTTGCATAGTCAACTGCATCCCCCCGCTACACGATCGGCGTCGACGCGACTTGAGCGAATTTTCCTGATTTGACGCGAAATCGCTGTCGGCAAACAACCGTGTCCTTGTCAAGGAAACCCTGCACACCCGCGATGGAAGTGAGTACGGCCGGGACCCACTACTGGTGCCAGGATATTTCCTTCTGCTACCATCATTGATGCCATCACGCCCATTCGTTCTCGCCGAATCCAACTGGAAAGCCGTCAAGGACACTCCGTTCGAAGTCGCGATTCTTCCCTGGGGCGCGACCGAGCCGCACAATTACCATCTGCCCTACAGCACCGACAACTACGAAACGGGCGCGATCGCCGAGCGCGCGGCCGAGATCGCGTGGAAGAAGGGAGCAAAGGTCGTGGTGCTGCCGACAGTTCCGTTCGGGGTCAACACCGGGCAGCTCAATCTCAGGCTCGCGCTCAACATGAATCCGAGCACGCAGCTCGCATTGCTGACCGATCTCGCCTCGGCGATCGCGGGACAGGGAGTGAAAAAGCTGCTGATTCTCAACGGACACGGCGGCAACGACTTCAAGCAGATGATTCGGGAGCTGCAGCCGAAGGTCGATCTCTTCATCTGCACCATCAACTGGTGGACGTGCGTGAAGGGAGCCGACTATTTCGACGAGCCCGGGGACCACGCCGGTGAGATGGAGACGAGCTTGATGATGGCTCTCGAACCGGATTTGCTGCGGCCGCTATCCGAAGCGGGCCCGGGCAAAGCCAGAAAGTTTCGTATCGCCGGGCTGCGAGACGGATGGGCGTGGGCGCCACGTCAATGGTCGAAGGTCACTGACGATACTGGCACCGGCAATCCAGCCGCATCCGCGCCGGAGAAGGGGGAGAAGTTTCTGCGCGCGGTGACGGGGAGAATCGGCGGATTCCTCGTGGAACTTGCCAGCTCGGATCTCAACGAGATGTACGAGTAAACTTCAACGGCAACTGAACAAGACGTCAGCTTGAGCCTGTCTTGTTCAGTTGCAGTTGATGCCGTTGAGCGCGAACGCGTCAGACAACGATATTGATCAGCCGCCCCGGTACGAAGATCACCTTTCGGGGAGCGCCCGTGGCGAATTTCGCCACCGTCGGCTCCGCAAGCGCGGCCAGGAGTGCCGCCTTCTCACCGATGTCGCGCGCGACCACGATCTTCCCCCGCACCCTGCCGTTCACCTGAACGACGAGCTCGATCGAATCGTCCACAGCGAGCGCAGCGTCGAAGCTCGGCCACGCCGAGTCGAACACGCTCCCCTTCCCACCGGTCTGCTCCCATAGCTCTTCGGCGATGTGTGGCGCGAACGGCGACACGAGCGGAATGAGCGGCAGCACCTCGTCGCGATGGGGAGTCCGCTCACCTTTGCGCAGAACGTTCATGTACTCCATCATCGCGGCGACAGCGGTGTTGTAGCTCAGACGCTGAATGTCCTCGCCGACCTTCCTGATCGTCTGGTGCAGCTTGCGCATCACTGAATGATCCGCCGCGCCATCGCCCGACATGCTCTGAGCCGATGCGAACAGCCGGTCGAGGAAACGCCGGGGTCCCGAGATGCTCTGATCGCGGAAATCGCCGCCCTGCTCGTACGGCCCGAGGAACATCAGGTACATGCGGAACGCATCGGCTCCCCACTGCTCGATGTACTCGTCGGGATTCACGATGTTGCCCTGCGTCTTCGACATCTTCGCGCCTTCACGGATGATGTGGCCGTGCGCGCGAAACCGCGTGAACGGCTCCTCGAACTCGAGATGCCCCCCCTCGCGCAGAACCATCGTAATGAACCGTGAATACAACAGGTGCAGCACGGCGTGCTCGTTGCCGCCGATGTACGAGTTCACGGGCAGCCACTTCTTCGTGACGTTCTTTTCGAACGGCACATCGTCGTGGCCGACGCTGGGATAGCGCAGGAAATACCATGAGTTGTCGAGGAAGTTGTCCGACACATCGGTCTCTCGCCGGCCGGTCTTTCCGCATTTCGGACACTCGACGCGGTACCACTCCTCGTGACGCGCGAGCGGCGACACTCCAGAATCGTCTGGCTTGAAATCCTCGATGAACGGTAAGACGACCGGTAGGTCCTTCTCCGGCACCGGGACCGTGCCGCACGACTCACAATAGATGATGGGAATCGGCGGACCCCAGTACCGCTGGCGCGAAATACACCAGTCGTGCAGGCGATAATGCACGACCGGCTTCGCCGAGCCGCCCTTGGCGAGCAGCTCTACGATCGCTTTCTTTGCCGCCTCGACCTGGAATCCGTCGAATACGCCGGAGTTGACCAGCGTGCCTGACTCGCATTCCACGAACGCTTCGTGCAACGGCGTAGCCGCATCCTCGCGCTCGCCACAGACGACGCGCACGATCGGAAGCTCGAACTTGGTCGCGAACTCGAAATCGCGCTCGTCGTGGCCGGGCACGCCCATAATCGCGCCCGTGCCGTACTCCATCAGCACGTAGTCGGAGATCCAGATCGGAATCTCCTTTTCCGTCGCCGGATTGATGGCATACGAGCCGGTGAACACTCCTGTCTTCTCCGTGCTCGTTTTCCGGGTTACCAGATCCTGCTTTTCCGTTTTTTCGCGGTACTCCTCGACCTGCTTTTTCTGCTTTGGTTTTGTCAGCGATCGGACGAGCGGATGCTCGGGCGCGAGCACCATATAGGTGGCCCCGTAGATCGTGTCGGCCCGAGTGGTGAAGACGCGTATCTCGCACTCTTTGCCATTCACGTCGTGCGTCTCGAACGCCAGCTCCGCGCCCTCCGACCGCCCAATCCAGTTCCGCTGCGCCGTCTTCGTCGTCTCCGACCAGTCGATG
>JBGPHO010000002.1:0-33449 GCA_041484425.1 Gemmatimonadaceae bacterium | reverse complement strand
TGAGCTTTCCGCAATGGTTAGCCGTTTCTCGGAATGTGCGCGGCCGCCGGCGACAGGAGGGAGCGATGGCTACTGTTTCTTCGGGGCGGTCGGAGTCTTGTCCGCTACGGGACTTGGCTGCCCCGTGCGGATCAGAGGGTCGGCGAGCTTGCCCTGAAGCATCTTCAAATCCCCGCCCAGTGTCGCGGTGCGACACGCAGCCGCAGGATCGTTCTCGAAGTCCCGAATGAGGTTTCTGGATTTGGCCAGCTCCACGCGCGTGCCTCGCACGGTGATGGCAGAGATCCCTGAGGTCGGAACATAGTAAGTGCTGCCGCGCGAACGGACGTAGGGATTGATGATGTCCGCCGCCTGCTGCGGCGAAAGACATGAGAGCGGAATCGTTTCGGTAAGCAGAGTCGAGCTCGGGTTGGGGTCAGCATGGTTCAGCGCCGGAATGATCGTAGTCGCCGCCGCAATCCAGATCGTAACCACGAGCGCGGCGCCGCTCAGCATCACGACGACCCGTCCCACGCGCCGGCGTTGCGCGGTGTGTACGGACGTCTCCGCCACGGTGATGGGATTACTCATCGGCGGGAGGTTGTTGAGCACGTTCGCGGCGTTGTATTCCCTGTCGCGTAGCAGTGTAGTGAGCCGCGAGCAGTCGGGACACGTAACGCAGTGCTGCATCACCGCGGAATCGGCAGGCATCTCCCTCAGCGAGCCGGTAGCGAGCTCGGCAAGGCATTCTGCGCACGTCATCGGGACAACTCGCGGTAGCTCGGGTGCGTTGCGAGTATGCCTTCGCGGATTGCCTTTCGCGCCTTGAAAAGACTGGCCCTGATCGAGACCGGCTTCATCCCCATTCGCTCGGCCGCTTCAGCGGGCGAGAATCCCTGCAAATCGACGAGGTCGAATATTTCTCGCTGACGGCGAGGCAGTCCGGTGAAAAGCTCGCGAATCACGCTGGCCGCGCGCTCGCGATCCACGCGGCCACCCGGGTCTGTCGTGTACACGTCGCGGAACGGCTGTGCGCCGGGCGAAAGCGCGAGGCGGCCCCGGCGACTGCGTGTCCGTCGCATCTGTATCGCCGCCCTTCTCGTAATCCGGTACAACCAAGCCTCGAGCGATCCGTCGGAGCGATACGCACCGAGCTGGCGATAGGCGCGAACGAAAACTTCCTGGGTGATGTCCTCCGCTTCGTCGGCATCGTACGCGAAGATCAGCGCCCACCGAAACACCGCCGGCTGGAAGCGCGTGACGAGCGTCGTGAACGCGGAATCGTCGCCGGAGGAAGCGAGCGACGCCAACTGCGCGTCGAGCGCGTACGCTGAGCGATCGCGGTACGACACGCTCGCAGGCGGACTTGCGTCGCGACCCCCGGTTTTCCCGAATCGGCTGGGGCTCATTACCAGGCTAATATATGGATGCATGGGCACCGCGCCCGGGTGCAGCGACAAGCGATATCTCCACTGTATCGTCTCGAGAAAGATGTCACCACTTGCCCGAGCGTTTACTGGCTCTCCGGGTTTACCGAAGACTATAGGAGGGAGCGGATCCAGCCTCCATCCACCGCGATCGAGCTGCCCGTGATGTAGCTCGCCCGCTCCGAGACGAGAAATGCGGCGAGGGCGGCGAATTCGCGCGGCTCGCCGAGCCGGCCCATTGGAATCTCCCTTTCCCACTTCGCGAACGTGTCCTTCGCTGAAGTGCCGGACCTCTCGCCGGCGGCGCGGGCCAGCTCCTCAACGCGATCCGTGCGCGTGTAGCCGGGAAGAATATTGTTCACCGTCACCTTGAACGGGGCCACTTCATTGGCGAGCGTGCGCGCAAATCCGGTGACAGCCGCGCGCAGACTGTTCGAGAGCATCAGTCCCTCGATCGGCTGCTTTACCGCGATCGAGGTCACGTTGAGAATCCTGCCCCATCGCCTCTCCTTCATTCCGGGCACGAGAGCACGCGCGAGTCCGACCGCGCTGGTCAGAAGCAGCCGCGTAGCGGCGTCCCACATCTCCGGCGTCAGGCTCTCGAACGGTCCGCTCGGCGGTCCACCGGAGTTCGTGACGAGGATGTCGACCTTTCCGAATTTGTCGAGCGCAGCCTTTGCGACGCGATCAATTCCAGACTGTTCGGAAACGTCGGCCGCGACCTCCACTACGGTCACACCCGAGCTCTTGCGGATCGATTCCGCGGTCTGGTGCAGCGCGGCCTCTCCCCGCGCGCAGACGACGAGATTCGATCCCTCAGCCGCCAGCTCTTCGGCGATTGCCCGGCCGAGCCCCTTGCTGCTGGCCGATACGAGCGCGACCTTGCCGCGAAGACCGAGGTCCACGGGTTAGCGCCTCAGGTAATCGTCTTTCTTGTCGAGCCAATCCTGCCGCGGGGGACTGAAGATATCGACGTCGAGAGTTTCCTCGAGCGCCTCGGCCTTGTGCGGCACGTTCGAAGGGATGAGCAATACTTCCCCGGCATGAACGACGATCTCCTCGGCTCCGTCATCGCCAATCCAGAACTTGAGCGCGCCCTCGAGGATGTAGGTGAGCTGCTCGTTGTGGTGCGAGTGTTTGGGCACGATGCAACCCTTCTTGAGGTACACCTGCGCAAGCATCATGCGTTCGCCCGTGATCAGCCGTCGCTCGAGCATGTCCGACACTCGCTCCTTCTTCATCGAGTCCCAGCGGTAGAAGCTAATTTCGTTCTTTGCAGCCATCAGCGCTCCTTCGTTTCCGTCATCGTGATATGGCATTGCGATCGTAGACGACCCGTCCGCCGACGATCGTGTAATTGATCTTCGCGTCGTGAATCGCCTCCGGCGCGATTTTCGTCAGGTCGTGATCGATGATCACGACATCGGCCAGCTTGCCCGGCGCGAGCGATCCCTTCTCGCCTTCCCCGAAGGATGCGTAGGCTCCGCCGGTAGTGTAAGCGCGGAGCCCATCCTCCACAGCGATCTTCTGCTCCGGAATCCAGCCGCCGGGATGCTTGCCGTCCAGCGTTCTTCTCGTAACCGCTGCATAGATGCCTTCGAGCGGTGTCGCGGGCGCGACGGGCCAGTCGCTCCCGAACGCCAGTCTCGCGCGGGTGTCCCTGAGAGTGCGAAACGCGTAGGTCGTTTTTGCACGCTCTGAACCAATTACCTTCTCCGCCCACCGGCCGTCGTCGATTGCATGGTACGGCTGCATACTGGGGATCACGCCCATCTGGCCAAAGCGCGCGATGTCCTCCGGCGCTATGTGTTGCGCGTGCTCGATCCTGAAGCGCCGGTCGCGGGCGCCATTCTCGCGCTCCACCCGCTCGAAGATGCCGAGCTGGAGATTGATGGCCCGATCGCCGATCGCGTGCACGATGACGTGCAGATTCACTTTGTCGGCGTTGGAGGTCCAGGAGTACAGATTCTCCGGCGTGTTGACGAGCAGTCCGCTGTCGCCGGGCGCATCGGTGAATGGCCGCATCATCGCCGTGGTGTGCGAGCCGAGCGACCCATCGACGAATCCCTTGAGTGCACCGATGCGGAGCCATGAGTCTCCGTGTCCGCGCGCAGCAACGGTGTCGCGCAGGCGAGCCCAGGTGGAGAGAGGCACCGCCGCGTAAATCCGCGTCCGCAACGTTCCGGCGCGATGCGCGCGCTCGAACACCGCGAGATCCGACCACGTTCCCATGTGATCGACCGATGTGACGCCGCGCTCATTCGCGTAGGTCATCGCCGCATCGAGGGCGCGATCAAGCATCGCCGGATCCGGATCCGGAACTGCAGGATCGATCAGCTCCTGCGCGTTGTCCTTGAAGATTCCGCTCGGCTGTCCGGAAGCATCGCGGGTAATGGTACCGCCTGCTACGTCTCCTCCGGACATCGGCACTCGGGCGGCGCGCATCGCCGCGGAATTGGCGAGCGCCATGTGGCCATCGAGACGGTTGATCCAGACGGGATTGTTTGGCGTGACTGAGTCGATCCACGAGCGCTGCGGCAGCTCTCCGCCCCAGTTCTGATGATCCCAATCGCCGCCAGTGATCCACGTTCCGGGCGGCACGGTCGCCGCGAAGGCCTTGATGCGCGAGATGAACTCGGCCGGCGTTCGGGCGTCACGAAGCTGCACCGACGCGAGATTCATCCCACCCGCGAGGAAGTGAACGTGCGAATCGATGAGTCCGGGGACGACCATGCCGCCCCGCGCATCTATCACCGTCGTTTGGGATGTCATTCGGCTTCGGATCTCCGATCTCGATCCGACCGCGGCGATCCGGTCGCCGCTCAGCGCGACGGCTTCAGCCCAAGGTTTATCCGGTTCGCCCGTCCAGACAACGCCATTCTCTATAACGATGGTAACGGGCTGCTGGTTGGTTGTCGTTGACATCGCGCAGGCGAAGAAGAGGGCGCAGAGCGAGAGAGGCAGGTAGAGACGCACCGCCAAAAGCTAGCAAAATTTCCTGAGCGAGAGAGCTCTTGCGCTTCGGATCGCCATGCCAGCCAACAATCGAGTTTCCGCGTTTCCGGCCGCGCGTCCTAATAGAAGGCGATACGAAGCGATATATGCCTGGATGAGTCGAAAGACCCACAAACTGAGAAGGAAAAATGAGACTGACATCACAGCGGAATGGGGTTCTTGCGCTTGCGACGATCGCGGGGCTGGCGACGTTTGCGCGAACGGCGGAGGCGCAGATACCCATATCGGATCTTCATCCATCGTTCTACGGCTCGGCCGAGCTCGACACGCGCCACAGCCAGTTTTATCTGCTCGGCATGTACGTAGGCATGGGAGGACTCGGCTGGTCGCCATACTTCAATGTCAACGCCTATGCGCTGCACTATCGGTTTAACAGCAGCGTCGTGAACTCGGATAGCACCCTGTCGGCAATTTCGCCGACGATTGGGATGGCGTACGCGGGCCGCAACCGTGGCGTGTCGGTCGGCGCTGGGTACGCATGGGTTAACAATCCGGACGCGGGCGCACCCGGAGCTGAGGGCGGCGGAAGCAACGGCGCCACTGTCAGCTTTGGCGCATACAACAACGGAACGGGCAGGCGCCCGATGCACACGCAGCTGCTGTCGAACTACAACTTCGGAAGCCAATACCTGTGGGCGCGCGGCCGCGCTTCAGTCCCTTTTCGAAACTCCGCCAGACACCATGTGCGCATCGGCGCCGAAGTGGTCGGTCAGGGTGGGGGAAAGGATCCACTGAAGAGCAATTCCTTCCAAGTGGGGCCGACACTCGAGTACACCTGGACTCCGCAACTCAGGACGACGGGAGCGGTCGGATACAAGTCGGTTGGCGGTTCGCGTTTCGCGAGCCGAGAGTCCGCGGGTTACCTGAAGCTCGAGTTCTCGTTCTCGCCCTGATCGGCTCAGCGAACACCTGAAGGAGGAGGCGGCGGTGCGGGAGGAGTCAGCGGAACGACCGGATGCTTCAGGTGAAATCCGGTCGCCTCCTGATATGCTCGCGCCACCGCCAGCATCTTCGATTCCTCGAACAATCCGCCGAGGAACGTGAGTGAGACGGGAGTGCCATCGTCGCGGAATCCGTTCGGAACAATCACGGCCGGATGCCCCGTGAGATTCGTCGCGACCAGCTGGGAGAGATTTGCGACCCCCGTTGGCGTCACGATCACATCGACCGTGCGCATGAGATCATCCCATTTCTGGATCGCGATCGACCGCAGACGATTGGCGTTGACATAGTCGACGGCGGGAATGAAGCGCGATGTCCGGAAGGTGTTCGCCCAGTCGGACTTCCCCTGCTGGACGAGCTCGTTGTCGCGATTCGACCTGGTGAGGTCGTCGAACGCCGCGGCAGCTTCGGCGGTCAGGATGATTCGCATCGCGTCGTAAGGGACGTCGGGCAGATCGACTGGAATCAGGCTGATCCCGAGCCGCTTGAATACTGCGAGAGCCGCATCGTCGAACTGTTTTGTGGCATGCATCGTCCGCTTGGCGTCGCTCGGGTCAGTCTGCGGTGTGTCGAACGCGGACTTCACGTATCCCACGCGCAGCTGCTTTGGCGACAGCTGTGCGTCCCAGTGATAGCCGGCCGGAATGACGCTGTTGTCCTGACCGTCTGGGCCGTAGATCGCATCGAGCACGATCGCACAATCTTCAACACTCCGGCAGAGTGGACCAAGCTTGTCCATCGTCCACGAAAGGGCCATCGCGCCGGTGCGGGGCACGCGGCCGAACGTCGGCCTGAGCCCGGTAGTCCCGCAGCGCGTCGACGGGGATGAGATCGAACCGAGCGTCTCGCTTCCAATCGCGAAACCGACGAGCCCCGCCGCCGTCGCTGACGCGGGACCAGCAGACGATCCGCTCGATCCCTGATCCACCTTCCACGGATTTTTCGTGGTCGCGCCAAACCAGATGTCACCCTGCGCGAGCTCGCCGAGCGTCAGCTTTGCGACGAGCACGGCACCGGCCGCATCGAGCCGCTGAACGACGGTGGCGTCGGCGTCAATCACCTGCTCCTTGAACGGTCCGGCGCCCCAGGTCGTTTTGTAACCACGGACGGCAAGAAGGTCTTTCGCGCCCCACGGGATCCCGTGCAGCGGTCCGCGATAGCTGCCGCGTCCAATCTCGGCGTCGGCGGCGTGCGCCTGCCTGAGCGCGCGGTCCTCCGTGAGGGTGATCACGCACCTGAGAACCGGATCGTATTTCTTCAGTCGGGCGAGGTACATCTGCGTCAGCTGAACGGACGTGACGCGCTTCCGACGCACAAGCTCCGACAATTCCGTCACCGGGAGGAACGCGAGCTCGTCGAGGTCGGCTGGTATGGCGCGTGGAGCGACCTTGCTTCGCACCATTGGCCGGCGTGACTCGGGCAAGATCTTCTTTCCGGGTGGAAGGGGATCGAACACAATGGCCGGGCTCACGGAATTCGGAAGCGCAACCTTGTGCAGGGCCTCGATTCGCTGCTCTTGCTGCTTGAGGCCGTCGAGCATCAGCTCCCGCTCGGCTGCATCGAAATGGAGCCCTGCAACCTCCTCCGCACTGGCAATGGTCTCGACGGTGATGTCCGCACCGCCGGCGATCTTCGCCCACAGCACGCCGGGAAATAGCGTCGAGCCGAGCCCGACGCCCGCGAAGTAGCCCATGAAGTGACGGCGGTCCACTGTCTTTTCCATGCTCAGAGATCCTCGTTCGAGATAGACTGTCGCAACTGCAACGGAACGGGCGGGAGGCGTCAGTAGCGTAGTTGATAGCTTTTCAGTAACTACGCTTTCGACTTTTCCAGGGCGCGATTCACGGCACGTTTTGCTTGTACCAGGAATCCCATCGGTAACGTCGCAGCGCAGTTTCTAAGACACTGAAGCCTGCGCTACTCAGACCTCCCGCCTATTCCGTTGCCGATCCCAGCTTCGGCGAGACCAAAATGTATGACGTTAGACTTGCGATTTGGAGAATGCCGGCTCGCCGTCGAACTCCTGGAGCTTCTCGATGTGCATCCAGCGGTGCTGGGCACCGACGGTGCCGAGCAGCGAAAGAATCTCGGGGTCTCCGAAATTCGCAGCGGTCTCTCTGAGCACAAACCTGCACCGGAAATGATCGACAAGGGATACACGTCGGCCGCTCGCCGGAAAGACCATTGCGCCACGGTTCGTGATCATCTGCAGCTTGAACGGAGATACCCGCGTCAGCTTCTCCAGATCTGCCGCCAAGTTCGCGGGATCGAGATCCGACTCGATGTAAACGTCGAATCCGGTCAGGCGCCGGCTCTTTGACGGGACCACGTTCACGCCCGGTTCCGAGGGTGGCAGCTCGACCTTCTTGTACTCTTTCGTCGGACTGACTTTTGAGCGCTTCCCGAGGTTGGCGATCACGGCCCGGGTGAACTCGGTCGTTGCCGCCGGCTTGTCCACGCCCATCATGTCGCTGGTGCGGATTCCGCTCTCGAGCGTCACGAGCACCGCCTGCTCGACGTCGTTCGCCGCTTTGCCTTCCCCAATCTGACGCAGCATCATCGCCGCACTCAGGATGAGCGCGGTCGGGTTCGCCTTGTTCTTTCCGGCGATATCAGGCGCAGAACCGTGCACCGCTTCGAAGATCGAAACTTCGTTGCCAATATTCGCTGAGGGGGCGAAGCCGAGCCCGCCGGTGAGACCGGAAGTGAGATCGCTCAGAATGTCGCCGTTCATGTTCGTAGTGACTATGACGTCGAACTGTTCGGGACGCATGGCGAGCTGGTGGGCGCAGTTGTCGATCAGGATGTGCCTGGATTCGATAGAGGGATATTTTGGAGCGAACTCCTCAAAGGTGTGCTGAAGCAATCCTTCGGTGAGCTTCATGATGTTCGCCTTGGTCGCGCAGTGAACGCGCCGGCGTCCCTCGGCGATCGCGAACGCGAACGCGAGCTTGACTATCTTCTCGCATCCCTCGCGCGAGATCAGCTTAAGGCCCTCGGCGACGCCGGGCGTCTGCATGTACTCGATGCCGGCGTAGAGATCCTCGATGTTCTCGCGGACGATCACGATGTCGAGCTTGCGCCCGGTGAAGGCCGTTTGAACTCCCGGGAGCTCGCGGACGGGGCGGATGTTGCCGTAGGTCTCGAACAGGGTACGAAGGGTGACGTTCGCGCTTCTGCTGCCAAAGCCAATCGGGGTCTCGAGTGGGCCCTTGAGCACGACGCGTGTGCGCTCGATCGACTCGATCGTTTCCTTCGGGATCCCGGTTACGATGCCTTTCTGAAAAGCTCGCGCGCCGGCTTCACATTCTTCGAACTCGACGGCTATGCCTGTGGCGTTTATGATCTCGAGGGCTGATTCAACGACCTCCGGGCCGATTCCATCGCCCGGCAGGACGGTTATCTTTCGTATTGCTGGTGTCATCAGAGGAATTTAATCCCTCTGGGCGGTCGTTACACTTGCGCGCGTAGCTCAGTTGGATAGAGCGTCGGCCTCCGGAGCCGAAGGTCGTGGGTTCGAGTCCCGCCGCGCGCACTCCTCTTCTTTCCCCCGCGGATTCAGGGATCTCGGCGCCGGTCAGTCGGGCGGATGTCCTCTCCGGCGCTACGCTCGCTTTGGAAAGCGCCCACGAGGACATCCTCCCTCCTTCCCTATCCGATGTCCGAGTAGCGGCAGTTGTGCTACTCGAGCCTCAACGCGGCGCCTCTCACTGTGCGGGCGGAGCGAGCGAGTCTCACAGCGGGCGCGTCGGCACAGTTCCATTTTGCCTGCGTACGCTACACGCATTTGGTCCGTGGGCGCGAAAGCGCGGGACTGCCTCGCAAGCGCGTCACATCGAAGCGCGTGCCGTTATTTATCTCTACGGGAGAGGCGCGGTGTCCTCGTAGGCCGCTTTGCAAAGCGAGCGCGAGGAGGAGACCCGCGACTGAGCGGAGCGAAGGAGCGTTGTTGGGGGCTCCGACCAAGCGAGCGTAGCGGCCGAAGAGGATACCGCGCCTCGACCCAAACCGAGATGCAAGGCAACGCGCGAACGAGACGCGGTGAACCAGCTGACCGCGCAGAGCTAGACGTTCTTGAGCGCCTGGCCGACCTGTGTCAGAGATTGCCGTGCGTCCCCGAACAACATTCTCGTGTTGTCGTTATAGAAGAGCGCGTTGTCGATTCCCGCGAAACCGTGGCCCATGCTGCGCTTCAGCACGATGACGTTGCGCGCGCGATCCACATCCAGAATCGGCATCCCGTAAATCGGACTCGATGGATCGTCACGCGCAGCCGGGTTCACCACGTCGTTCGCGCCTACTACGAGAACCACGTCGGTCTGCGGAAATTCGCCATTCACCTGATCCATCTCGAGGAGCTGATCGTACGGCACGTTCGCCTCGGCGAGGAGAACGTTCATGTGCCCCGGCATGCGGCCCGCGACCGGATGAATTGCGTACTTCACATCGACGCCGCGTTTCTCGAGGTCGGTGGCGAGCTCTCTCACCGTGTGCTGCGCTTCGGCAACCGCCAGTCCGTATCCAGGCACGATCACGACGCTCCTGGCGTAGGCGAGAGCGATTGCCGTGTCCTCAGGAGTCGTCTGTCGAACCGTCCGCCCAACCGCGCTGGCGGTGGCCGTGGAATCACTGGCCGCCGCTCCGAACGCGCCGAACAGGACGTTGCCAACCGAGCGGTTCATCGCCTTGCTCATGAGCAACGTGAGCAGCGTGCCCGACGCCCCGACCAGAACTCCCGCCACCACCAGCATCTGATTGTGGAGCACGAATCCGGTGAGAGCGGCGGCGAGCCCGGTGAGCGAGTTCAGGATCGAGATCACGACGGGCATGTCGCCGCCGCCGATCGGGAGCACGAACATCGCGCCAAGCACCAGCGCCGCCGCGAAGAGCGTCCAGAGCGCCGGACTGCCGCCCCCGCCCACGACGACGAACACGCCGAGCGTCAGGACGGAGAGCAGAATGAGCGCGTTGATCACGCGCTGAAGCGGGAACTGGAGCGGTCTCCCCGGAAGAATTTCCTGCAGCTTTCCAAAGGCGACGATGCTTCCCGTAAACGAGATCGCGCCAATCGCTGTCCCGAGCACGATCGATGTCGCCTCGCCCGGTCCGATTGCTTCGCCCGCCCGTGTGAGCCGGAGGAACTCGGCCACCGACACTAGCGCCGCCGTTGCTCCGCCCATGCCGTTGAAGAGCGCGACCATCTGCGGCATCGCGGTCATCTGAACGGTCCTGGCGAAGTAAGCGCCGATCGCCGCGCCGATCAGAGTCCCAAGCGCGATCGTCCAGAAGGATACGATCTGCCGATCCAGCAGCGTCACGCCGAGCGCGAGCGCCATTCCGATCGCGGCGACGCGGTTGCCGGACCTCGCTGTCGCGGGCGAGCTGAGCCTCTTGAGTCCGAAAATGAAAAGAACCGCGGCGACGATGTAGCTGAGCGCTATCACCGATTCGCGGACATCAAGCATTCTTTTTCTCGGCCTCAGGCTTGGGCGCGACCGTCTCGCGCTTCTTGAACATCTCGAGCATGCGATCCGTCACCACAAACCCGCCAAACACGTTCGCGGCACCGAACACCACCGCGATGAAGCCGAGCGCCTTTAGCAGTATCGTGTCAGCCGATCCCGCGACCAGCATTGCGCCGAGCACAACGATTCCGTGGATCGCGTTCGTGCCAGACATGAGTGGCGTGTGCAGCACCGAAGGGACGCGACTGATCACCTCGAAGCCGACGAAGATCGCCATGATGAAGACGTAGATGCCGAGGATCAGCTCCGGGCTCACCTGGCAGCCTCCGCAGTGGATGGTTTGAGGGGGGACATGCCCAACCGCAGGCGTGTCGGCTCGTGCCGGACTTCGCCATCGGCGGTAACGACGACGGCGTCAATGATGTCGTCGGCGAAATTGAGATTGAGCTCGCCCTTCGGCGCCAGCAGCGTCGCGAGCGCGGAGATGTTCTTCGCGTACATCTGGCTGGCGTGATATGCGAGCTCGCTCGAGATATGAAGCGGCGCTATGATCGTGACATCGTGCCTCACGACTGTTTCGCCCGGCACGCTCAACTCGCAGTTCCCACCCTGTTCGCCGGCGAGATCGACGATCACCGAGCCGGGACGCATCGCCTTGACCGTCTCCGCGCTCACGAGCACGGGCGCCGCCTTCCCCGGTACAAGCGCGGTGGTGATGATTACGTCCGCCTGCAATGCGTGGTTGTGGATCAATTCCTTTTCGCGCCGAATGTGCCGATCGCTCAGCTCGCGCGCGTAGCCGCCCGAGTCCTGAGCGTTTTCAAGGTGCACGTCGAGCTCGACGAAGGACGCCCCCAGGCTCTGCACCTGCTCCTTGACGACCGGCCGCGTGTCAAAAGCCTCGACGACCGCTCCGATCCGACGCGCTGTCGCGATGGCCTGAAGTCCCGCAACTCCGGCACCGATGACAAGCACCCGAGCGGGACGCACCGTTCCCGCCGCAGTCATGAGCATGGGAAAGAACTTCTGGAGTGCGTTCGCCGCGAGCAGAACCGCTTTGTAACCGGCAACGGTGCTCTGCGAGGACAGGGCATCCATCATCTGAGCGCGCGTCGTCCGCGGCACCAGTTCCATGCTGCAGGCGATGATCTTCCGGTCGGCCAGCTGCTGAAAGAGGGCCGGATCGCCCGAAGGCTGGAACAAGCCGACGAGAACCGTGCCCTCCTTGAGCATATCCAGCTCAGCCTGGCCGCTGGATTCCGCGCGTCCGGGCCGCTGGACCTTCAGAATCATCTGCGCGGTCGAATAAATCTCCTCCGACGTTTCGACAACTTCGCAGCCGACCGCGCGATAAGCGTCGTCCGTAAAACCGGCTCGCAGTCCGGCGTCGCGCTCGACAACCACGCGATGACCGGCGCGCGTGAGCGGCGGGACGACTTCCGGCACGAGGGCGACACGCCTCTCTCCGCTCGCAATCTCTCGCGGGACGCCGATCAGCATTCCGTAGGTTTATTGGCCGTCATGTATGCGCCATAAGATAAGCGGTCCCGGTAGCCCGTGTTTATATTCGCTCGATGCCCCGCCAACTTCATTGGAGACAGCTGAGGGGAGGTATAGCCGCGGCGACGGTGATCGCCGCGCTGATGATCGCCGTCCTGCTGTTCGCGCGCGTGGGCGGACTCCACGGCAAGAAAGTAACCTTGTACGTCGTGACCGCCGAAGCGCCCGGCATTCTCTCCGGCACCGAGGTGTGGCTCGCCGGCGAAAAGGAGGGAGTCGTCAAGGACGTCTCCTTCCGCCCCGCCACCGTCCCCGAATTGGAGCGGATCCTGATCAGGACCGAATTCCTGAGGGAAGCGCTTCCCAGCGTGCGCCGGGATTCATATGCCCAGATCAAGCCCGGTGGAAGCCTGATCGGAACTCTCGTCGTGTCCATATCGCCGGGGACGCTGGCCGCGCGTCCGCTTCACGATGGTGACACGGTTTACGCACGCCCGAGAGCCAGGGCGGCGGATCTCAGCGAAGACGTGGGCACAATCGGATCCCAGTTCGCTGCGCTCGGTGCCGCCACCAAAGACCTGGCGGACAAGATCGGCCGGCCCGTCGGCACGGTGGGAAATTATCGGGCGACCGGGCTTCCCGATTTGCCGGATGTGAGCGCCGGCATGTCGAGCCTGAGTGCGAGAGCGACGGGAGGAAATGGCACCATCGCCCGCGCGGCCCGCGGCAACCTCCGGGCGCGAGCATCACACGCGATGGCCGCCGCCGATTCGATTCGAACCCTGATGTCGTCGAACAAGGGAAGCCTCGGTCGCTTCAGGCGGGACACGACGCTCGTTACGAACGCCAATCACGTCCTCGCCGAAGTCGACACATTGCGCGGCCTGCTCTCGAATCCCGTCGGCGCGATTGCCGCCGCCCACGCGGACAGCGCTCTCACCCGACAGCTCGACCGCACGCATGTCCTGCTCGCCTCCCTGATCAAGGACGTCAAGAGTAATCCGCTACGATACATCAGATTCTGACTTGACCGCATTTTTCGTCGCCGTTACCTTCGAGTTGAACCGCGCGCATTGACGCGCGACCCTCCTTCCTCCCCGCACGCAGCTCCGCACCCAATCCTCGTACTTTCCGAGCTCCCTCCGCTCGGGTTTCCAGCAGCTCCTACCTCATTTCTCTCCGCATAGCGTGGATATCGCCGAGTTAAAGCGAAAATCCGTGTCCGAGCTCCAGGAGATGGCCGACGGGCTCAAGATTGACGGGTCGTCGGGTCTCGGGAAGCAGGATCTCATCTTCCAGATCGAGCAGAATCTTCTCGAGACCGACATCATGCTCCACGGTGATGGCGTACTCGAGATCCTGCCCGAGGGCTATGGATTTCTCCGAAGCCAGGACTGGAGCTATCTGCCGGGTCCGGACGACATCTACGTCTCGCCCTCGCAAATAAAGCGGTTCGGGCTGCGTACCGGAGACGACGTGCGCGGACAGGTGCGGCCGCCCAAGCCGTGGGAGCGGTACCTCGCGCTGCTCAAGGTCGAGAGCGTCAACGCCGAAGATCCCGAGAAGGCGAAGGATCGCGTTCCGTTCGATAACCTCCGCCCGCAATATCCGGATGAGCGGCTTCGTCTCGAGACGAAGGATGGGGATCTCAGCATGCGCGTCATGGATCTCATGGCGCCGATCGGAAAGGGGCAACGCGGAATCATCGTGTCCCCGCCGCGAGCGGGAAAGACGATCCTGCTGCACAAGATGGCGAACGCGATCGCCGAGAATCATCCCGAGGTCACGATCATCGTGCTGCTGATCGACGAGCGGCCCGAGGAAGTGACCGAAATGATCGCGAGTACCACTCGCGCTGAAGTCGTGAGCTCCACTTTCGACGAAGGAGCAGCGCGGCACGTGCAGGTCTCGGACATGGTGCTCGAAAAGGCGAAGCGGCTGGTCGAGCACGGCAAGGATGTGGTGATTCTGCTCGATTCGCTGACGCGCTTCGCGCGAGCGCACAACACCGTCGCGCCGCAATCGGGGAAGATTTTGTCCGGCGGCGTCGACGCCAGCGCGCTCCACAAGCCGAAACGGTTCTTCGGCTCGGCGCGTAACATCGAAGGCGGCGGCTCGCTCACGATCATCGCGACGGCGCTGACCGAGACCGGCTCGCGCATGGACGACGTTATCTTCGAGGAGTTCAAGGGCACCGGCAACATGGAGCTCGTGCTGGACCGCAAGATCGCGGACAGGAGAGTCTATCCCGCGATCGACATATTCCGGTCGGGCACGCGGAAAGAGGAGCTTCTGCTCAGTCAGGCCGAGATCAACCGCTCGATTCTGCTCCGCCAGTTCCTCGCCGACATGCCCGAGGCCGAGGCGATCGAATTCCTGCTGCGACAGATGGCGAAGTCGAAGAACAACAAGGAATTCTTCACCCAGATGGCCCAGGGGTAGGCCCGGGTGAACGCCGCACTCGCTCGTTTTCTCGCGGTGGACTACGGCCGGAAGAGGATCGGCCTCGCAATCAGCGACCCTTTGGGCATGATCGCCTCGCCGGCGGGGTTCATTGAGCGGCGGGAAGGCAAAAGACCCCCAATCACAAAAATTGTCGCGCGCGCTACAGAGCTGGGCGCTTTGGGGTACCTGATAGGCCTTCCACTCGACGGAGAGGGCAACGAGACGGCCTGGACGGAAGAAATTCGTGCTTTGGGGGCCGAAATCGCGAAACGTACTGGCATGCCCGTTCGTTTCTTAGATGAACGGTTTACCACGGCGGCAGCATTGCGTACAGTCAAAGAGATGGGAGAATCCACGCGCGGCAGGAAGGGCGACGTTGACTCGCTCGCGGCGGCGATTCTGCTTCAACAGGCGCTCAATGTTCAGAGCTGATTCGCGCTCCGCGCTCGTCGCGGCGTGCGTGTTTGCGGCTGCGTGCGCGGGTCAGCCGCACGGAGCGCCGACGCGCGTCATCGTTCCTCGCGGAGCCAGCTTCGCGCAGGCCGCAGACTCGCTCGCGCGCAACGGTATCGTCAGCTCGCCCAGGACGTTCCGCCTCTACGGCCGTCTGACCGGAGGCGATCGCAACATCAAGCCCGGCACGTATCTGCTCAAGCACGACACGCCCTGGAAGGACATCATCAGCGCGCTCAACGGCGGGCGCGGGCTCGTCAACACGATAACGATACCCGAGGGCTACACGCTTTCGCAGATCACGCCTCTCCTGGCGCGGACCCTCAGGGTGCCGGCGGAATCGGTGCAAGCAGCAGTCCGCGACACCGCATTGCTCGCCAGACTCGACATCCCCAATCCTACCCTCGAGGGGTACGTCTTTCCCGATACCTACGCCTTTCCGGTCGGCACCACTGCTCGGCAGGCCGTCCGTGAAATGGTCTACTCGTTCGAGCGCCGCTGGAAGCCGGAGTGGGATTCGAGCCTCGTAGAACTCAAGATCAATCGCAACGATCTCGTGACGATGGCATCCATCGTAGAGAGAGAAGCGCGGCTTCCCGAGGAGCGCCCCGTCATCGCGGCGGTCTACTACAATCGCCTGCGCAAGGGGATGCTCCTTCAGGCGGATCCAACGATTCAATACGCGCTCGGACATCACGTCGGACGAGTGCTGTACAAGGATCTGGAAGTCGCGTCGCCGTACAACACCTACATACACAAGGGACTTCCACCAGGACCGGTTGCCTCTCCGGGCGCGGCGAGTCTTGCGGCTGCGGCGAATCCGGCAAACGTGCCCTATCTCTACTTCGTCGCGAGTAAGGATGGCCACCACGAATTCCGTATGACGCTCGATGAGCACACGAGCGCCATCAGGCAGATACGCGCGGCGATGCCCGCGAAGAAGCCGGCACCCCGGATGCTGGCGATGGCCTCGACTGAAGCATCTGGTCGCAGCACGGTCAGCCGATCGAGCAAGACCCCTTCGCGTTCAACGAGCAAGGCCCCCGCGAAGACGGTGAGCAAAACGACCTCCAGGTCCAGCGGCACGACCGCAAAACCGACGTCGAAGAAGTCGAGCAGCCATACATCGACCACGAGAAAGCGCGCCTCCAGCAGGACGACAAGCGCAAGTCGGTAGCGCGTAGATGCTCGATCCAAAGATCCTGCGTCTGGTCGCCATTACGGACGACGCAGAGGATCGGCGCGCGACGCTGGCGGATCGGGTAGCGGCAGCGGTTAGAGGCGGGGCCACGAGCATCCAGGTGAGGCTCAAGAGCGCGACGTCGCGCGAGGTTGTCGAAATCACTCGAGCCATCATGAGCAGAGTATCGGTGCCTGTCATCGTCAACGACCGCGCCGACATCGCTCTTGCCGCCGGTGCGGCCGGGGTCCATGTGGGTGAAGCGGACCTTCCCGTCTCGGCCATTCGCAGATTTGCTCCGGCCGATTTCATAATCGGCGCATCACTCGGGAGCGATGCCGAGCTGGCGAATGCGAAGGACGCCGACTACGTCGGCATTGGGCCCGTATACGGCTCCGACTCGAAGAGCGACGCCGGCTCAGCGATTGGCGTTGACGGATTCAAGCGACTCGCGGCGCTGGTGACACATCCCGCGCTGGCCGTGGGAGGAATAACCGCCGACCGCGCGCTTCAGATCACAGTCGCGGGAGCGGCGGGCGTCGCGGTCATCAACGCGATATTTGCGGCTGACGATCCGGAGAGCGCGACCCGAGCGATCGCAGACGCCATCGGAAAGTGATATCGGGCGCGGACTGAGTCTCTCCGCGCCTCCGGTTCCCCCGCCCCTTCTTTCGCGGCGTGTGGGCGTGGCGCATCGCCTTTTCGATTTTTTCCAGCACCGGCCGACTCAGAAACAGGTCGACCAGCTCGGGGTCGAACTGCGTTCCCTTCCCCGCCGCGATCGCGTGCGTCGCGTCGCTGAAGCTGCGCGCGTGACTGTAGCGGCGGCGGTGTGTGATCGCGTCGAAGCTGTCGGCGATCGTGACGACACGGGCCGTCAGCGGAATTCGCCTTCCTCTGAGTCCGCGCGGATACCCGGCGCCATCCCAGCGCTCGTGGTGCGCGACGACGCCCTTCCCGAGCTCGGGATAGAACGCGCTCAGCGGTGCGAGCACCTCGGCGCCCCGCTCCGGGTGGGTCCTCACGGCTCTCCGTTCTTCCGGACTGAGCTTGGACTGTTCGTGGAAGATGTCCGTGAGCGCTCCGTGCAGCTTGCCGATGTCGTGGAAGAGCGCGACCCGCTCGATGCTGTGCAGGGTGTGCTCGTCGAGCCCGGCCGCTTCGCCGAGTATGAGCGCGTACGTCGCGACCCGGCGCACGTGGGCACCGGTTTCTCCGTCGTTGGCATCAATCGCATTGAGCAGCGTCTCCAGCGTTGCCGCGCTCAGTCGCTGGGCAGCGGCGCGCATCCGGTGCTCGCGCAACAACAACCCGGTTGCAGCGGCGCCGGCCGAGAGTGGGAGGATGCCTTTCATATCGATGGGCTTAGCAAGAAGCGTACAGGCTCAAGGCGGCTTGGGCTGCGGATCGTGCGATATACTAAGGCATCAACAGAACCGAGGCAGGGGGCTGCAAGCTTTACAGCTTCAATGCTGGGAGCTTTTCTGGTGGCGCACCCGGAACTGCGGCGCCAACCTTCAACGTGTCCGACAGATGGCGATGGCGGCCGAAAGGTTGCGGGATCTGCAATGCGCTTGATTCGAACGCCTGTATGAAAGCTCCCAGCGAACAAGCGTAGTTGGCTGAATGGCTCCCTGTTTCGGTTTTGTGGTGGCCGGTTATCATCAAGAAGCTTTGCCTTAGCTATTAGTTTCACGGATGACTGTTGCCCGCGTTAACACCAAAGGCGCTCGCCGGTGGCTCGGCGGGCATCCGTGGATCTTTCGCACGGATGTGACGGAGCGGCCGGTGATGGACGCCGGCGCTGTTCTCGTGCATGACAATCGCGGAAAACCGCTCGGCTGGGCGCTCTGGAGTCCGGCGTCCGAGATCTCGCTGAGGCTGCTGGATACCAATCCCGATGCTGTGATCGACCAGGCGTGGTGGGACGAGCGCATCGCTTCAGCGATCGCGCGGCGGGTGCCCCTCGAAGATCACACCAACGCGTTTCGCCTCGTGCATGGTGAGGCGGATGGATGTCCGTCGCTCGTCTGCGACCGCTACGACGACTGGCTGGTCGTGCAGTTCATGAGCGCGGGCCTCGAGCGTTTCAGGGAGGAGATACTTGCTTCGCTCCGCTCGCTGGTCGAGCCTGCGGGAATACTGGCTCGCAACGACGTGCCGCTCCGCGCGAAGGAAGGCCTGCCGCGAGAGACACTCGTTCTCCACGGCGAAGTTCCGCGAGAGATCGAGGTGCACGAGTACGGAATCAAGTTTCTGGCGGCGCCCTGGACCGGACAAAAAACGGGGGCATTCCTCGACCAGAGGGAGAACAGGCACTTCGTCGGAACCGTGGCGCGAGGGCGAGCGCTCGACTGTTTCAGCTACCACGGCTCGTTCGCCTTACATCTGGCGAAGCAAGCAACGCACGTTACGGCGCTCGACGCATCGGGGCCCGCTCTCGTGCGGGCCGCCGAGAACGCGGCGCGCAATGCGCTGGACAACATTTCGTTCGTGGAAGCGAACGCATTCGAATATCTGCGAGAGAAGGAACGCGAGGGAATCACGTACGATACGATCGTCCTCGATCCTCCGGCGTTCGCGAAAACTCGGGCCGCGCTGCCGGGAGCGATGCGCGGATACAAGGACATCAATCTCCGCGCGATTCGGCTGCTGGCTCCGGGTGGGCTCCTGTACACCGCAAGCTGCAGCTTTCATCTGACCAAGCCGCTCTTTCTGGAGATGCTCCAGGACGCGGCCTCGGACAGTGGACGGCGCGTCGCGATACGCGCGCTCACGGGGCAGCCGCTGGACCACCCAGAGGTGCTGACGATACCCGAGACAGGGTATATCAAGGGCGCACTGCTAGAAGTAATGGACTGAGGCGGGTTATTCGCGTTATGAAGATCAGCCGCGCTGGCATGACGGGCAGAAGTACGTGGAACGCCCCGCCTGAATGACTCGCTTGATCGTGCCGCCACAGCGCCGGCACACCTTGCCCGCGCGATCGTACACGGCGAACCGGCCCTCGCCGCGCTTGTCGGTGTACCGGCCCGGCAACCGCTTCTTCGGACTCAGCACCAGCCGGATCGCGTCGACGAGCTTCCCCAGCTTTGCCCGACTAACTTTTGCGGCGGCTTTGCGAGGGTCCATCTCCGCCTCCCACAATGCCTCGGCAGCGTAGATGTTGCCGAGCCCTGCGACCACGGATTGATCCATGAGGGCGGGCTTGATAGCGATCTTCTTTCGCGCGAGAGCCGACAGCAGGTAGTCCGCGTCGAGGGCAGGATCGCTGGCCTCGCGCCCAAGCTTCGGCAGCGACGACGCGCCCTTCTTGTCGAGCGTGATCGAGGAGAGGGCGCGGCGATCGACCAGCGAGATGCGAGTTCCGTCGACGAGCTCGATCACGGCGCGCGCGAAGCGGTCGAGAGCAGCCGCGGTAGTACCGATCTCCCAATCGCCGTTCATGCGGAAGTGCACGACGAGTGTGTCGCCGCTGTCGAGGTGTATGAGCTGGTGCTTTCCGCGCCGCTCGATGCCCTCGATGCGCCTTCCTCTCGCGGCACGCGACTGCGATGGGGACAACTTCCGCTTGAGAGCCGGATGGATCGCCTTTACCGATGCGATCGATTTTCCGAGAGCCGCGCGCTTGAGCCGGCGCGCAGCCTTCTCAACCTCAGGAAGCTCGGGCACGATCGCGCCGGAATCTCACTTTATGCGAGCGCTCTCTCGAGAGGATATCGAAAGGTGTCGCGGTGACCCTTGAGGGCATTCAGGACTTCAACGCCGGAGAATTTCCGCGCGTCGTACACGCAGAGGGTTACGACCGGATACGCTCGCCCGATGAGCCGGTCGTAGTCTGCTTCGTACTCGACCAACGCTTCGCCACTCGCCTTGGAGCGCATGCCCCACAGATCGCCGATGACACGGAAAGCATGGACACCCTCGGCAGCTTTCTTGTCGAGCAGGGCGCGAAAGTATTTGACTTGTGCCCGCGGGCCGAGGTGATAGTCCGAGTGGATCAGGCGCCCCGCGTTGATATCGGCCTGGAGCGAAGCGCGCTTTTTCTTCAGATGCCTGAGAATTTCCGTGCGGGCGCGGAGAGGTCCCACGAGAAAGCAGACACAGCCCTCGTTCAACCCGTTGACCAGAAAGGAAACAGCGAGAGCGACACGGCCGAGATCGGTGGAGTAAATCCCACAGAGGTGGCTCCCCTGCGCAATCACGACTGGCCCCTCCGACAGATCCGAGACTCTCTCGACACCGACGCCGCGGACGGACGGGGCAAGGTCGGACGTCTGGGCCTCCAGGAATCCAAGCAGATCATCGCGCAGGAATCTCCGCTCTCGCCGCTGTCCCAGGCGCAGACAGGCAAGCCGTCCCGAGTTGGTCCATCGCCTGAGCGAAGCCTGGCTGACGTTCAGGAACGCGGCGGCCTGTCCGATATCGAGCAGCTCGTTTGCACCCGCCATCTCCCGCGGCCTCAGGGATTTACCCAATAGGCACCCCGCTGGACTGGTGATAATCTGTCTGCCCGAACGCCGAGGGTTCCGAGCTCTGCCGTGCACATCGCCCCGCGACGTTGCCTATCAAAGTACAGCAAAGTATAGTAAAAGTAAGGTTTGGAATTGCGTATTCCAAAACGAATTGGACCGTGCAGCTGCATCATAATCCCGTTCGCGTAATGTCCGGTGAAGATGCAACTGCAAGGCGACATGTTTCCCTCTTACGACCAAGTCATTGCGTGTTCTGATGCTGGAAAACAGCGAGGCCGACGCCGAGCTGATAAAGAACGAGTTAAGCCGCGCGGGTCTGGCGCCCGTCACCAAGCGCGTCGATTCCGAAGAAGCATTCATTTCCGCCCTTCGTGAATTTGGCCCCGAAATAGTTCTTTCGGACCACTCCCCCGCGCAATTCGACGCGTGTGCAGCGCTTCGCCTTCTCCGCCGGCTGCGGCCGGTGACACCCCTCATCGTCGTCAGTGGTTCGCTCAACGGCGAGAAGGCCGTTGCGTGCGTTCGCGCCGGCGCCGAGGACGTGATCGTCAAGCCTCACCTCAGTCGCCTCCCGAGCTCGATCTCAAATGCGGTCTCCATCCGCCGCCCGCTGCACAAGCTCACCCCGCGCCAGATCGAGGTGCTACGCATGGTTGCCGACGGACATCGCACACGCGACATAGCCGACAAGTTGAAGCTGAGCGTCAAGACTGTCGAGAGTCATCGCGGCGAGGTGATGAAGCGCCTGGAGATGCACGACGTCGTCAGCCTGGTCCGTTACGCGTTCCGCGTTGGATTGATTTCAGCGGATCGGGAGTCGTAACGATGCCCTCGTCTCGGTGATTCGACGCGACATAGCCTGATTCGAAACGCGCTCGATGGCGCACGGATCAGTTTCGCTGGACGGTTGAGCTTGGCGAATCAACTCTTGCGGCTTGGGCCTTGTGACCTAGTTTAAACACCTGGCTCCGCACCTGTCCTCCTGCCCGACGCAATGGCGCAAACCAGTCCTCGCTCTCTCAAGTACGAGTATGAGATTTACGTAGAGAACGAGATCGAGAATTACAAAGAATCAGTGTCGCGCTCCGCCATTCTGAAGATTGGCGACGAAGCGGCCGCCGCGCTGCGCGCCGGCGAACAGTTCGTCATGGACGAGATTCTGCTCTGGGCGGAAGTCGATCGCATCATCCGCAAGCGCCAGCGCATTCCGACGTACAACACCTGGCGGAAAAAGCGCGTCAAGCTTCTCGAGGAGTATCGTCGTCCAGAGCACTGGGGAATCCCCGCCGACGGAATGCTCGCCCGCGAGATTCATCCTCCCGCTGAATCGAAAGTGCTCGTCGCTGGCGGAGAAATCGATCGCACGGCGCTCTATCTCGCTGCGCACGGCTGCGATGTGACCGCGGTCGACCGCGAGGTGATCCCCCTCGAGCGCGTAATGAACGCCGCGCACGCCGCCGGGCTCGGCGACCGGATCCAGAGCTATGTGGCCGACATCAGCGACTGGTCACCTGACGTGCCACTCGGCGCCCTCGTCTGCACACCGGCAGCGTTCGTCGGACTTTCCCTCGAGGAGCGCGGGCGGGCGTTCGAGCTTCTTCAGGGCGCAACTCGTGAAGGTGGAGTTCACCTTGTCGGAACGATCGTTCGGGGCCAGCGCGGCGTCTCAGTCGCCGAGCTGCGCCGCCAGTACAAGGGCTGGTCGATCTCGGTCGAAGACGATTCCAGCTCTTCGAAGAGCTTCATCGCGAGAAAAATCGCCAGCTGAGATTACGTCTCGTATCGACACAGGTGTCCTCCCCTCGCGTGTCATTTCGCGACAATTCGGCTCGTAGAAAATGAACTCTCATTTGAAAGTCGTTGTATAGTAACGACTTATGCCCGGCGTTCCGCGCGGCATGTCCGGTGCCTTGTATAGGGCCGAGCAACAAGCGGCACTCCAATCAAAGTGAGAGCAGAATGAAGAAGGATCGTAAGGAAGTAGCGTCATCGGAGCCCATGGGCATCATCATCTCCAGGGGAGATAAGACAGAGCCCACGCCGATTTTCTCGGCGTACATCTGGGGTCCCGTTCCCGATTCCGTTCAGGATTCGGCGACGCGCGCTGCCTAAGTACTCGGCGCTGTACCATAGGAAGAGACGTTACCGTTCTGGAGTGAATCGGGCCCCTCTGTTATGAGGGGCCTTTTTGCATCCACTACTAACTGCAACCTATGACTACCGGCCGAGGGCGCTGGGCGGATCGGCCGGTGGCTGCGGGCAGGGCTGCATCTAGAGGCATTCCGTTATCCGGGATGGCGCCCGGAGGTAGCCCGCGGCCAAACGCCGGCACGCCGACAGCTCCCGGCCGGTAGTCATAAGTTGCAGTTAGCGTAACAAGAGTGACCAGTGGGTACGCTGCTTGCCCGAGCAGGGCGTCGTGGAACAGTCTGCCCCCAACTGGGAAGGCGAGCGTCACGCGCTCCTGTCGCAGCGTATCTCCGACATCGGTCTAGAGATACGCGGAACGCTGCTCGAAAAGCTGGTCGGCCAGCTCTATGAGGAGATCGCGGCGAAGGGTCTCGAGTTCCATCCCCCGGTCTACCTGAGCGACCAGTGGGGGTGTCCGGACGGAACGCCGCGCATCGGCGTTCCATTCTATCTCGCTGACGCCCGCCTCTCGAAGATCGAGGAGGATTACTCCTCGGCGCTCGAAAACGCCGAGGAATCAATGCGATATCTGCGGCACGAGGCCGGGCATGCGTTCAACTATGCCTATCGTCTCTACGATCGGCCCGACTGGCGAAAGATATTCGGGCCCTACTCGCGTCCGTACCGTGAGCGGTATCGCGCCGACCCCTTCTCGCACGAATTCGTCCGACACATCCACGGCTGGTATGCACAGAAGCACCCCGACGAGGATTTCGCCGAGACCTTCGCGGTGTGGCTCACGCCGGGGCTGGACTGGCGCCGAGCGTATGAGGGATGGGGAGCACTGGCGAAGCTCGAATATGTGGACAGAGTGATGAAGGAGATCGCGCACCAGATCCCGGAGGTTCCCGAACCGTCGGAGGATGATTTGCCCGTGACCGCAATGCAGTACACCGTCGCCGAGCACTACAAGGAAAATGAGGAGACCATACCGATCCGCGATCAGCGGATCTTCGACGGCGACTTGAGCACGATCTTCGTCACGGTGGAGCACGCTCCCGGCGCGGCGCTGGCCGTGGACTTCATCTCCCAGCACAAGCGTGAGATCGTCACGCGCATCTCGTACTGGACCGGCGAGAACGCGTCGGTTGTGCGGCAGTTCGTGGATTTTCTCGCCGAGCGTGCCCAGCAGCTCGGTCTGAGACTCGGCGGGCTCGAGGCAGCGACGCTGATAGAGCTCACGGCGTTCGGAACCGCGGTGATGATGAACTACCGTCACACCAACGCGATCGACGGGACCGAATCGGGTGCCGACTCATGAAGATCACGATCCTTCACAGCAGGGATGCGCTGGAGCCGCCCGTCGATCCGCTGCTCGACCAGCTCGATGCCGCGCTCTTGGCCAATGGCCACACGATCCGGAGGCTGGCGGTCGACGACGCCGTGCAGCCATTGATCGACGAGCTCACGATAGAACAGCCGGAGCTCGTGTTCAACCTTGCCGAGTCGTTCAGGGGCAAGAGCGCGCTCGAGTCGAATGTCGCGGCGCTGCTCAATCTGTTGGACCTCAGATACACCGGGTCGAGTCCAGCCGGACTCATTCTCGCCGGCGACAAGACGCTCACCAAGAAGGTACTTGCATTTCATGGCATCCTCAGTGCCAAGTTTGCTACCATGTACCGCGGGCAGTCTGATTGGGTTGGCGATATAAAATTTCCACTGCTGGTGAAACCGCCGCAGGAGGACGCATCGCTCGGGATCACCCAGAAGTCCATCGTGAACGATGTGAAGGAGCTCCTCGACGTCATCAGCAGCACGCAGCAGGAATACCAATCGCCGGTGCTGGTCGAGGAGTTCATCGACGGCCGGGAGTTCTATGTCGGCGTACTCGGTAACAGCAAAGTAGAGGCGCTCCCGATTATCGAGCTCGATTTCTCGAAGTTTCCGGCGGGATTGCCGAAGATCGCCAGCTGGGAAGCCAAGTGGGGCGACAACGGTGACGAGAAGGGCGCGCAGTTCGAGGGCACGAAGTCGGTATTCCCAAGTGATCTATCGGAGGATCTCGCGGCGAAGATACAGCAAGTGGCGATCGATTCCTTCCAGGCGCTGCGTCTTCGCGATTACGCGCGCATCGATCTTCGGGTCACCGCCGCCGAGGAGGTGTACGTGATCGAGGCGAATCCCAACTGCTACCTCGAGCAGAAGAGCGAGTTCGCGACCGCGGCGCAGAAGGCGGGGCTCGAATATCCAGCGCTGATCGCTCGCATCGTCGAGTTGGCGAGCGCGCGCTACTCGAGGTAAGCCAGCGACAGAATGCAAAAAAGCCGGCGACCTCGCCGGCTTTTCCGTTTGCATATCGCGAAAGTGGCTACCTGCGCTTCCGCGCGGCCGCCCGAGCTGCCTTCTTCCGCGCGCGGGTGCGAGCGCCCTTGCGCGCCGACGCGCTGCGGGCCGCCTTGCTCCCCTTGCGCGGCGCCTTCTTCTTCGCTGCTGCCATGTTGTCTCTCCACGATGAAGTAGAATCCTCGCCGACTCCCTGGTGGAATCGGCGATTTCCGGCATCACGTCCTGACCGGCCGCGAGTTACAAAGGAACTCACTGCGACTATCGCACACACCAGCGTGGGCAACTCGTCGCGAATATGGAATGCAAGAGATGTGCGTGCAATCCGTTCAACCGCCGATTCCCTCCAACGCGCCATCACTTCCAAAAGCGGGGCTCAACGAGCAGGTTTGACTTTCCGCGTGCGAAGAAAACTTCCCGACTCTCAATGGAGTAGTTGCTCGTGAAAGCGCTGGTCAAGGAATCCGCGTCACCAGGTTTCAAACTCAAGGATGTTGCGGAGCCCAGGATCCGTGAGGACGAAGTTCTCATTCGCGTCCGGCGCGCGGGAGTCTGCGGCACCGACGTCCACATCTACGACTGGGACGCGTGGGCGAAAGGGCGGTGCAAGCCGCCATTCGTCGTCGGTCACGAGTTCGCCGGCGATGTGGTCCAGGTCGGGCGACTTGTCACCGACGTGAAGGAAGGGGAGCGCGTCACAGCGGAGGGACACATCGTCGACGGTCGCTGCCTGCTGTGCAGAACGGGGAACTCGCACGTCTGTCCATTCGCCAAGATCATCGGCGTCGATCGCGACGGCTGCTTCGCCGAGTACATCTCGATGCCCGCTACGAACGTGTGGCACCTGGCCGAGGAGATCTCGTACGACGTCGGGGGCATCCACGACCCGATGGGGAATGCGTTCCACACTGTGCTCACGGCGGAGATTCCCGGAGCGGTCGTGCTCGTCACCGGCTGCGGCCCGATCGGAATCTTCGCGGTCGGCATCTGCAGGGCGGCGGGCGCGTCGCGAATCATCGCGACCGACGTCAACGACACGAGGCTCGCGCTGGCGAAGAGCATGGGCGCGAACGACGCCGTGCATCCCGAGGAGGCGGAGCGGATCGTGAAGGCGGCGACCGATGGGCTCGGCGCCGACGTGGTGCTCGAGATGTCGGGCGTGCCGGCTGCGATTCACCAGGCCTTTGCTCTGGTGCGGGTGGGCGGGCGCGTGCAGATGCTGGGGATTCCGTCGAAAAAGGTGGACTTCGACCTGGCGACGGAGGTGATCTTCAAGGGTCTCACCATATACGGAGTCGTCGGCCGCCGCATGTACGAGACGTGGCACCAGATGACGCGTTTTCTCAAGTCGGGGGTGTTCGATCCGACCCCGGTCATCACGCACCGCTTTCCGCTTACGGAGGCGGACGCGGCGATCGCCGCGATCAAATCGGGCGAGGCCGGCAAAGTCATCTTCGAAGTCACCTGACAAAACAACTTTCGCATCACACGTGAGGATGCAGTGGCGCTGAACAAGAATTTCGATTCCGAGCTCGAGGCCGCAATCGAGAAGCTCAAGCAGGATCGCGTCTACAAGCGTCTGAACTATCTGGCTTCACCGCAGGGCGCGCGCGTCCAGATGGAGGGACGCGGAGATGTGGTGATTCTATCGTCGAATAACTACCTCGGCCTGTCCAACGATCCGGTGGTGGTGGCGGCGGGAATCGACGGCTTGAAGAAGTTTGGCGCCGGGACCGGCAGTGTTCGATTCATTTGCGGCACGTTTACGATTCACCGCGATCTGGAGCGGGCGATCGCCGATCTCGTCGGCACTGCGGCGTCGCTCAGCTACGTCTCGGCGTGGAACGCGAATGAGGGACTGACGGCGACGATCGTCGAACAGAACGACTTCGTGGTGTCCGACGCGCTCAACCATGCCTCGATCATAGACTCGATCAGGCTCGCGAAGGCGATCACGAAGTGCACGACCGCAGTGTATCAGCACTCCGATCTCGACGACCTGAAGTCGAAGCTCGAGAGCGCGAAGAGCGCACGGCGGCGTATCATCTGGACCGACGGCGTGTTCTCAATGGAGGGGAGCATGGCCAAGCTGCCGGAGATCCTCCAGCTGGCGGAGGACCACGACGCGATCGTGGCCGTTGACGATTCGCATGGGACGGGCGTCCTCGGAGCGAACGGACGCGGTACGCCCGAGCATTTTGGTGTTCTGGGCGAAGTTGACATCATCACGTCGACGCTGGGCAAGGCGCTGGGTGGCGCGGCGGGCGGATTCGTGGCGGGACCGGAATCGCTGTGCGACATGCTCACGCAACGGTCGCGTCCGCAGCTCTTCTCAAACGCACTCCCGCCCACGGTGGCGGCCAGCGCGCTCGGGGCGATCAGGCAGCTGGAGCACCACCCCGAGCTGGTGAAGAAGCTGCACGACAACACCCGCTATTTCCGCGGCGCGATCTCCGAGGCGGGTTTCAAACCATTACCGGGAGAGACCCCGATCGTCCCTATAATCGTTGGGGAGACGGCGACAGCCATCAAGATGAGTGACATGTTGCTGGATGAAGGCGTCTTTGTGACGGGGTTCGGCTTTCCGGTCGTTCCTCAGGGGCAGGCACGTGTGCGCTGTCAGCTCAGTGCTGCCCATTCACGCGACGATCTGGACCAGGCCATCTCGGCCTTCAAGACCGTCGGGACGAAGCTAGGCATAATCTAGAGGACGCCTTAATGCAGAAGCTCAGAGCAGTCGCCGTTGCGCTGGTTGCCACGGTTGTCGTTTCATCCGGCGCGAGCGCGCAGGCGCGGAATTTCGACGACTCATGGTTCTGGGGATTCAAATCCGGGATCAACACCTTCTCCGTGCCGGGGCATGGCAACACGTCGACGGTGGATCTCGGCATCGACTGGCTCATCACGAGGACGAAGGGCGGCCTTTACGTATCGGCAAACCAATCCGTTTTCGAGCGCGATCTCGAATTCGGGGATCCGACTTCCCTCACTGGGCAGCGCACGATCCGCGTGAACGACATGCGACGCATATCGCTCGCTGGTGTTGCCTTCCCCAAGCACTTTGGCGCAATCACTCCTTACGCCGGTCTCGGCTTCACGATCGCGGTACTCGGCGATGCGCGGGTCTTCGTAGACAGCGTGAACACTTTCCCGACCAATTCATTTCTGGATGAGGTCGAGAGGGAACGCAGTCGCAGCGCGGTCATGGGATTGGCGGGCATCCAGATTCAGACCAAACGCGCGGTGATCTTCGCGCAGGAAACGATTCTCCCCAGCAACAACTCGTTCCTGTTCCGAAGCGTGCTTTCGTTCTTCGAGTTCGGCGTCCGTTACAACTTTGGAAGCTCCATCGACCAGTAATAGCAGCTCTTGGCGCGACTGGCGATTGGACGAACGGCCCCCTCGGGGGCCGTTCTCTTTTTATTCCCCCCGTTAGAGATTCGAGCGCCAGCTAGCATCTTCAATACTGAAGCAGGGGGCTGACAGCTAACCACGCTCATCGCTATTTAGCTTTTCTGGTGGCGCATTGGAGCTGCGCAATCGGGGGGGGCGCGGGCATCCGCGGGCGCGATGCTGGTCGAAGGCGGAGCGATGCCCAAGTCGAGAAACCATAAGGCCAGTATGGAAGCGCCCAGCCAATTGGCTTTGTTTGCCTACAGCTCCCTGCCTCGGTTTTGTGGATGCTTCCTCGGCGCCGCGGCGCTTCCCCTACCCGACACAAACGGATTCCCTCTAACAATCCACCGCAGCGGCCAATCTGCCGATCGTGAGATTCCGACGCGGGTCGTGACTGCGACGTCGGCTTCGTCAACCCGTTCTCCTTCCCGAATCACGATTGGCTTCCGCCGCAGGCTCATGCCGTTCATCGCACCAGTGATACCGAGAGCAGAGCAGAGTTTCCCCGGACCACTGGTCAGATCGGCAGCGCGCGTGACGCGCGCCCGGCGCTGGTGCATCAACGCAATCCCATCGAGCGGCTCCAGCGCGCGAACCAGCACTGCGCTCGGCAATCCTTCGGAGCGCGTAACGGCGTTGAAGCACCAGTACATCCCGTAGATGAAATAGACGTACGCGATGCCGGGCGGTCCGTAGAGGATCTCGGTGCGCGCGGTGCGTCCGACCGCGGCGTGGCAGGCGAGGTCGTGCTCCCCGATGTACGCTTCGGTCTCGACGATTATTCCGCTGGCGGTCCCGTTCTCCGTCTCGCATTCGAGGACGGTGCCGAGCATTTCCCGCGCGACGATCTCGGTCTCGCGCTCGTAGAAGCCCGGTGAGAGGATGCGGCCCCGATGGAACCCGGAGCGAGGCCTCGAGCCCAGAAGGCTCGCTGCCGAGTCTTCCGTGCCCGAGATTTCTTCCCTGCTCACATCTACTCGTTAGCCGTTCTGCCCTTGCTCTTGCGAGCGGCGCGGCGGGGCGCGGGCTTCTCGCCCTCTTCGCCCGATGCCGCCGCGGATTTGCGAGGGCGGCGCGGCTTCTTGTCGTCGCTCGATGCGCGCTTCCGCACGCTGCGCGGCTTCAGATCGCTGTCGGAGAGAGCATCCTCCCCCGTGAGTGGGAGGTCGGGAACCGACTCGGTAAAGACCGGCTCGGGAGCAGGTCTCGACGTCTCGACAACGCCCACAGAAAGCAGGCCGGCCGGCACGATGCCAACCCGCGCACCGATCGGTCCGCGTCCGCGTCCGCGAGCAGGACCACCGGCACGTGCGCCCATTCCGGTTGGAGCTGACGGCGCCGCGGGAGCAATTGGCTTCGGCGGTTCCGCGGCCGCGAGCTGGTCAGTGAGCGAAGTCGAAGGTGCCGCCGGGGCGACTTCGTAGTCGCTTCCGCGCCTGCGAAGATCGATGATGTCGGCGTCGTGAGCATCCTGCAGAATGCGGGTGAAGTTTCGCTCACTGAGGCTCTCGCTGTCGCGGCCGAGCAGCTCGCGCGCGCTGGCGCGGACCTGGCTTGCGCGAACTGGAGCCTCTCCATTGGCGCCAACCGCGCGGCGAACGAGGTCGAACGCCTCCTCTCGCCGAAGGCGAATCCCGCTCGAGCCTATACCGTCAGAAGCAGCCGGTGCCGCGGGTGCTGCTGATGCCGCGACTCGCGCCACGTCGGGTTGTTGCGGAGACTCTGCGTCAGCGTGAGTCGGTTGCGGTGCCGCAGCGGCCGGACGCTGACCACGGACGTCGCGGTCGCGGCCCCTGCCGCCTCTTCGTCCGCGACGCGGGCGCTCCACCGTCTCGCTTTCCGCCGGCGCCGCGAGCCGTATGCCACTGGACTGCGTGCTCTCCTGGCCGGCGGGCAATCCGCGGGTGGCACCCGCACCCGGAGGAGCGATCTCGAACTGCCCGTTCTCCAGCTTTGTGAGAGTGAGCAAGCCGCGGTGCGCGGCCTCCGTCACGAAGCGCGAGAACTTGGACATGCCGAGGTTCTTCTCGTCGAACGAGCTGTCGATCTGCTGCATCACCTGCTTGAGTCGGTCGGCGCGCATTACGTCGCCGTTCCGCGTCATCTGGCTGATGGCTTCAGTGACGAGCTCCCAGGGATCCTTCTTCACTACTTCCTCTTCGCCGCTCCTGACCAGGCCCGCGAGCGCGTTGTAGCTGTAGTACTCGTCGCAGTTCATGACGAGGAGGTCGCTCGAGGACTCGCGGATGCCCACTCCGATCACGTACTTGCCGTACTCCTTGAGCTTCGTGACGAGGCTGGCGAAGTCGGAATCGCCCGAGAGGAGAATGAACGTGCCGATCTCGGGCCGGGTGAAGACCAGCTCCATGGCATCGACGGCGAGGCGAATATCCGTTGCGTTCTTTTTGGCGGAGCCGTATGCGGTCGCCATGATCATGTCGATCGACGATTCCGCAAGCGGCACTATGTACTGCGGATAGCGACGCCAATCCGCGTAGGCGCGCTGAACCGAGACTTTGCCTTTTACGATGTCGGAGGAGAGGAGATTTCGTAGCTCCGTCTGGAGCTCGGAGCGGATGCCCATCGTGACGTTGTCGAAGTCGATGAGCAGTGCGGCGTTGGGGGCGTGGTGGGGACTTGCTTGTGCGTTGGCGGACATTGCCTGCGGGCCGCGATGCACGGGGGCGCTTGCCTGCGGCCCTCGGTGTACCGGGGCAACATGGCGGTGCGCGGCTGGTGACGCGGACCGGTGTGGTCGAGAACTCATTTTTTTTGGGAATTACCTGTGCGAGGCTGCGTGCCTGCGAATATTTGCCGCGACGGCTGCACGCCGTATCAATCCTGCGACGGATGCCGCAGGCGGTGCGTCTTCAGGTCCATGCGAGCGAGTCAACCCTCAGTCGACTGGTCGCCGGATCCTCGAAGTCGCGCCGTACGGGTATAATTTATACTCAAACCCCCATGAATCAACTGCGTTTTCGCACGCGACTGGTCCTGATCCTGTCGCTGTTCGCGATCGTCCCGGCCCTCGTGCTCACGTTATTGTGGGGCGGAACGATCAGCACGGCCCTGCCGTTCGTGACCGGACGACCGGCCTGGGACAGCGTGGCGGCGAGCGGCGAGAAGGCAATAGCGGCCGCGCGCCAGGCACCATTGACGGCGCCCCAGCGGCGCGCAATCGACGCGCACGAGCGCGAGCTGAGAATATCGGTGGAACAGGCGCGGCGTTATAGCTTCCTCGCCGCGCGCACGGTTCGCGTGATCGCGATTGCGGGCATTCTTGCCCTCCTCGTGCTCACCGGAGCAGCATCGCGGGTAGCGGGACATCTAAGCCGGCAACTGAGCCGCCCGCTCGACGAGCTGGTGCGATGGACCGAGATCATTGGTCACGGTGAGTCGCTTCCCCCTCCTCCCGAGCCCACGATCGTGTCCGGCAGCCGCAAAAACGGCGATGACGGTACGACAATCGAGGTCACGACGAGCCGGGTGCGCGGGGCGCCCGAGTTCGAGACGCTGCGGCGCAGCATGCGTGAGATGGTGTCGGAACTCGAGCACGGCCGCCGGCAGGCGGTCGAGGCGGAGCGGCTCCACGCATTCAGGGAAAGCGCGCGAAGAGTAGCGCACGAGATCAAGAATCCGCTCACGCCCATCCGGTTCGCGCTTGCCCGCCTGCGGGGCCAGGCGCCCGCGGCCCTGCAGGAAGACGTCGACGTCATCGAGATGGAGTCGGCTCGGCTCGATCGCATGGCGAGGAGTTTCGCCGAGTTTGGGCGGCTACCCGAGGGTCCACCGTCGGAAGTCGACATTGGAGACCTCGTTCGCTACACTGCGCGGAGCTGCGTGCCGCCGGGCATTGCTCTGGATCTCCAGATAGACGAGAATCTTCCGCGTGTGCACGGTCACAACGGAGCGCTTGCCGGCGCGCTCAGCAACGTCCTGCTGAATGCCGTCGATGCATCCGGACAAAACGGCCGAATCACCGTGAAGGCCAATGTTGCCAGACTCGGCGGGCGCGACGCGGTGCGTATCTCGGTGGCCGACGACGGCAAGGGAATCGCCGCGGAGAATCTCGAGACCATCTGGGAGCCGTACGTCACCAACAAGCCGGGCGGCACCGGACTCGGACTGGCGATCGCGCGTCAAGCGGTATGGGCGCACGATGGAACCGTGAACGCCACGAGCACGTTGGGCAAAGGAACGGAGATACAATTCACGATACCCGCAAACGGCGCTGGCGCCGAGAGGATTGATTGAAATGGGACCAGAGATAGTCGTACCGCTGGGCGCGTTCGCCTGCGCCATCGTCCTCGCCATTGGCGTTCCCGTAGCCCGCGCTTATTCGCGGAGAATGGACGCGGAATCGAAAAACCCGCGTATTCCATCCGAGGTCACACAGCGTCTCGAGCGGATGGAGCAGACACTCGAAGCGGTAGCGATCGAAGTCGAGCGAATCACCGAGGGACAACGCTTCACCACCAAGCTGCTCTCGGAAGGGAGGGGCACCGGCGATGGGCGGCAGAGCCAGTCATCCTCCGCTTCGCCGCCGGATCGCGCGACGTAGGTGCCGATAGTCCTCATCGCCGACGATGAGCCGAACATTCGGCGCATGGTCGGCGCGCTGCTCTCGGGTGAAGGCTATGAAGTAGCAGAGACGCCGAGCGGCGTTGAAGCCATCGCGCGGGTCAAGGAAGGAGAGCCG
>JBGPHO010000001.1:0-38137 GCA_041484425.1 Gemmatimonadaceae bacterium | reverse complement strand
GAGAAAAGCTGGGACGATGCCGTGAAGAACGCGGTCACGGAGGCTGCGAAGACGGTCGAGAACATCACCGAGATCTGGGTAGCCAGCATGAAGGCAGTCGTCGAGAACAACAAAGTGACGAAGTACCGTCTCACCGCCAGAATCACGTTTGTCCTGACGGGACGTAAGTAGCGTGGCTGGTGTCGAGCTGACGATGTGGCGGGAGGAGCCATGTGTGTCACAACGGGCGATCGGGTGCATTTCAGAGAGGTCCTTCGCCGCGCACGGGCGCAGTCAATGCTCAGTTTGGCGGCGACAAACGCAGTCATAGACCGGCGAGAGAAGAGGCGCGCCACGAAGGCTTTTGACGCAGCGGCGATGATCGAGCAGGAGATCGACCAACTAATCGCCGAACAGGAGTCATCGATACTTGTGGCAATCAATGACGCACTACTGGTGCTGCACGATAACCCTGAACTCTACGGCGTGTGCGAGAAATGCGGTGAACCGATCTCGACTGCCCGACTGTGCTTGCGCCGTGGACCTTACGGTGCGACACACACGCGGAAGAGCCCGTTCAATGACTGCCCCATCGCCTGACCGTTGTCAACTTTGGCGATAGAACGCACTTCCGGGTGAACTCCCGACGCGCAAGTCCACCCGGAGGTAAAGGCGCATCTTACTGCGAGGCCGCAGCGCGCCTACTTCGTGTTGATCTTGATCGAGCGCCGCCGCGCTTGTTCCTGTGTTGCTTTGGGAAGCAGGATCGTCAACACGCCATCCTTCATGTCGGCCGTGATCTTGTCACCGGCCACTCCCCCGGGGAACGGGAACGACCGCTGGAAGCTGCCAGACCGCCGCTCCCAAACGTGATACTTCGTGCCGTTTCCTTTTTCGGTGCGCTCCTCGGTCTTATCGCCCTGGATCGTGAGCACGCCGTCGGTGAAATCGACGTGGACATCATCCGCCGCGAGTCCCGCAAGCTCGGCGGTAACCGTAAAGATCGTCGGATCTTCGGTAACGTTCACAGTCGGGAAGAGGCCCACCTGGGTCAGCTCGGCCATCGCGGGAAACTCCGGGAAGAGACCGAGCGCATTCTCCATTATCTGTGCTACGTCCGGGAATCTGGTTGATGCAAAGATCTGCGGCAGTGCCGTCGGGCGACGCCGGGCAACCCTTGTATTCGGTGACATCGTTCCTCCTTAGTTAGTGTGTACGACGCTCATGTCGGCTGCGCCGAACCTGCGCCTAGCTCCGGGCGGGTGCAGTGATGAGCATCGACCAACTGCCTTCCCGCACCAGCTTCCGGGTAACACTTCCCAGCATCAGTCGAGTGATGAGATGGTGGCGCTGGCTCGCAATGGCGATCAGATCGGGTGAGACGAGTGCGGCCGCGGCCATCATCTGCGCGCCGGCATCACCGGTACGCGTAACCGTCTCAACGCGAATCGACTTGCCTTCGCTGATCTCGTCGGTCAGGTGGAGAAAGGCGTGTTCGATTCCTTCGCGCTGTATGAGAGCCGCGCCCTCGTCGCCCTCTTCGACCAACGCCGTGGGCAGAGTGGCGTGAACGAGAATCACACAACCACCGGGGTCAGCCAGGTTTGCGGCGAGATGGGCAGCTTCGCGGCTGGCGTTTCCGAAGTCGGTGGCTACCATGATTCGCCGCGGCAATCCTGATAATGCCGGACGCACGCCAAGTACTGGGACGGCTGTCCTTCCCATGACGCGAGTGGCAGTGTTCTCACCGATTGCCTGCTCGAGCCGGCCGTGCCGGTGGATCCCCATCACCAGAAGCTCGGCATTTGTTGCTTGAGCTTCCTGCACGATACAGAAAGATGGTTCCCCGGTAACACTTCGCACCGGCCATGGTTGAGCTCGACCGGTTGTGGATGAAATCAATGCGCGAAGGGAATTAACGAGTCCCTCGTGGAATTCTTCGCCGAGCACCGCTTCCGCATAAAACAGCATCGAGTCGGGAGTGCCGGCAACTGGCGTCATCAGCTCGGTGCCATGAATGACGCTAGGCACCGCGCCTCGCGCGGTCAGAGCCTCAGTCACGCCAATCGCAGCCCGGGCATTGTCGTCGTTTTCAATTGCCAGCAGGAGTTTGAAGGAAGTGCCCGGCCGGAAGAGGTGACGAAACTCTCGCGCGCCCGGGGGTGTTCTTGGTTTTGCGCGCGGCGTCTCAGCTGTCTGCGTCGTCATGGCTCGCTTTTCTCCCGCGCTTTGTCCGTTCGCGCAAGGTTGTGGCTGGAGTTGGGGCCCTTCCCGAGCTGGCACGAGGCTGCTTTGCCAATGTCGCTGTGAGAGGATGCGCGTCGGCCCAGGGCAGTAGTGCGACGTGCGTCAAACGCACGCACTTGGCATCAGTCGCCGGTCGAGGCTCTTCCTTGGCTTCCGGCATTCCGCAGAAATCTCCGTGGAGCGCCGAGAGGATCTCGTCTTCAGCCAGTTCGGACGGAGTGCGGTGTCCGTGGCGCGGTGGTCTTTCTTCGTAGAATCCCATGATGACAAGTTGAAGCCTCGAGCAATCCGCGTCCGTCGGAGTTCCGCTGTATTTTTGTGAGAGTTTTCCTCACCCGGCTCAGGAGACTGCCGGCGATCTTCGCTCTGCTCGCTCCTTGATGCCGAGGAGCATCCTGCGCTCCATTATGAAATGAGCGGGCTCGAAGACCAGTACTCCGAGCGGCGACAGGGCGACACCCTGCAAGCTCGGCCCGCCTGGTCCCCGCAGGCGGATCAGCATCCGCGTCGTGGTCGGATTCACAGGAACGAGCACAAATGCACCCCATCCCTCCAGAACGATTGCCCGGCCGGGAACGATCTGAGCGACTCGCCAGCCCGTCTCTTTTCCAAACACTCCACCCATCCAATCTGGAGGGACGGATCGCACAATCTCCCCGACATATCGTTGCTGCCACTCAGGAACAATCCGGTCGGCATTCGTGATCTTGGCGCCGATTGCGTTTTCGAGCCCCGAATAGCTGTAGAACCCACCACGATCCTGGCCGATCTGTATAAGCCAGGGCCAGACGGCTTCCACGGGCGCGTTGATCGTGATGGCGTGATCGATTCGGTAGTGCGCGACTGGCACGAGCTGGTCACCGGGGAGCGACATTGCGAACTCCGCGTCGGTGGTCCCCCAGCGTGAATCCCATGGACGCAGTGCGAGCACCAGTGCGACGTAGATGAGAACAGCCCAGGCGATAGTCGCAGCGACGACGCGGCCTGCACGTCCCCGAGCTCCGATCGTGGAGTTGTCCGGCGACGAGCCATCACGGGAGTACACAACGAGGGCGACCGCCATGATGTCGATCGCCATGCCCGCGACGAACCACCCATTTGGCGCGAGCAGAAAGAGAACGAATGACCCTACCGCCCCGACGACGGTAAGAGCGCGCCAGTAAGGTCGAAGGGCCTTGGTACCCAGCGCGCCAAAACCCGCTGCCAGGAAGCCCACCATCCCGAGCTCCCAAAGCGAAGTGACGATCCACCAGCGACCGGTCTCGATCGCCCACACTCCGACTCCGGCGTGAGCCAGACCGTGAAGCAGCAGAAATGTTCCGAACACCTTTCGCTGCGTCGAACTGATCTCGAAAAGAGCGCGCCGACGCGCTTCGCTCCTTGCTACGAGTATGCTGGGCGCCGTCACGGATACAACCTCTGAGCAGGGGACGCCGGCAAGTTGTCAGCGGGAGGGTCGATCAGGTATCGGGCGATGTCCCGGAACGGTGTAAGCATCGCTCCTACAACTAGCTACCTTGAGCGTGTAGGGCTTTCCCTCACCGCATCACGGTCCATTCGCCCAGGATTCGACCGTGCTCCCCGACAGTTAGACGCACAAAGCTCAAGCATCTTGAAGGATGATTCCCACCTCTCTCCTTGAGCCACCGGGGCCGCAATTCCCCCGGCGTGCACTCGGCGCCATCAAGCTGGGACAACCCGGCTTCATTGCTCTCGCAGTCATGGGTGTCTGCGCCAGCGGCCGAGTACCCTCCGGGACCGCCGCGCTGCCCTTCTCCGTTGGAGAGAAGCTCACGTACGAAGTCAGCGTCGCCCGCGGCGGCAAAGTCGGAACAGCGACAATGTGGATCGAAGGTCCGGTCGATATCCGCGGGACCAGCACATATCTTCTCCGCTTCGATTCGAAAATTCGCATTGCGCTCCTCACGGCGCTCAGCAGCAGCTCATCGTGGTTCGACCCGCTTCGGGGCTCCTCGCTCCGTTTCCTGAAGCACGAAAAGAATCCGTTGGCGCGTCGTGACGAGTCGGTTGACCTCTTTCCCGATCTGAAAGAGTGGAAATCGGCGAATGGAGAGACCGGCCAAAGCCTGAGCAACACGCCGCTGGACGAGCTGTCCTTCATGTACTTCATCCGCACGCTTCCAATGACCCCGGGAGCGACGTACCGCTTTGATCGCCACTTCGACTCCGCCCGAAACCCGACCACAGTGAGTGTGATCCGCCGCGAGATGATTCCAACTCCAATGGGAGAGCTGCGGGTGATCCTGGTCGAGATGCGCGTGCGCGACCCTCAGCACTATAAAGGAGAGGGCATCATCCGGATTCATCTGACCGACGACGATTGCAGGCTGCCGGCAAGAATCGAGAGCACGATGCCGGTAGTCGGCACCGCGGTGCTGACCATTGCTTCTCAAAACAGCCACTGCAGGAAACTGTAGCTCCTTCCGCGGCATTCCCTGCCGCAAAGATGCCTGACGCAGCACATCTTCTTCGCTGGCGAACATGGACGCTCGAAGGAGTTCGTCGTGTTGATCCGAAGTGATCAGCGCGATGTGCCTCGCATCATCGCGCTGAGCAAGGCGACATATCGATGATGCAGAATCTGTGGTGGGCAGCGGGCTACAACATTGTTGCCATTCCGCTGGCGGCAGGCGTGCTCGCGCCCTGGGGGACCATCCTGAATCCGGCCGTGGGAGCGATTCTCATGTCGCTGAGCACCGTGGCGGTTGCTGTGAATGCACAGCTGCTTCGCCGCGTTTCCTTATGAGAGTCGCCATTCACGCGATTCTGCGCCCAGGAATTTCCAGCCCTGACCCACGAGTGCGGGAATTGCCCCAAGCGCGACGGCGGTTATCCATCCTCGGATGCTCAGGGGCATTGTTCCCAGTATCCGAGCCAGCCCCGGAGCGATCACGGCCAGCACCTGCAGCCCGACCGTCAGCACGACCGCGCCCAAGGCGTACCGATTAGCCAACACGCGATGCCGGCTGACGACGTGCTGCGTGCTTCGGGCGTTGCCGAGATGGAATATCTGCGCGAGCGCCAGCGTGGTGAAGCTGAGCGTCACCGCACGCGCGGGCTCACCGGGCCACTCGTGCAATCCCCAGACAAGCGCCGCGATCGTCAACGCGGCGATCGACAGCGCGTAAAAGAGAGTTAGCCGCAGCATGCCGCGCGACAAGAGTGGTGTTCCGGGCTCACGCGGGGGGCGACGCATCACGGTCGGGTCGGCCGGCTCGAGCGCGAGTGCCAGCGCTGGAAACGTGTCCGTCACCAGGTTCAGCCAGAGGATCTGGAGAGATGTCATCGGAAGCGGCAGGCCGGTGAGACCCGCGCCGAGTAGGGCGATGATCTCACCGAGATTGCAGCTGAAGAGATAGAACACGAACTTGCGGATGTTGTCGAAGACGACGCGCCCTTCCTCGACAGCGGCCGCGATCGTCTGAAACCGGTCGTCTTCGAGCACAACGCCCGCCACTTCCTTCGCCGCGTCGGTGCCGCGACGCCCCATCGCGACGCCGATGTCGGCCTTCTTCAGTGCGGCCGCGTCGTTGATACCGTCGCCGAGCATCGCGACAACATCGCCGCGTCGCTGCAGCGCCGCGACGAACCGCAGCTTGCCCTCCGGGCTCACTCGGCTCACTACGCCGATGCTGGATGCACGACTCGTCAGCTCGTCATCGGACATTTGATCCACGTCGCGGCCGTCGAGCGCGTCGTGCTCGGCCCCCAGAAGGCCGACGCTCTGTGCCACGGAGCGGGCAGTCGCCCGATGATCACCGGTGAGCATCACCGTCCGAATGCCGGCGCCGTGCAACGTCGCGATTGTCTCGACGACGCCTTGAGCGGGCGGGTCGGTCATTCCCGCGAGGCCAACGAACCGAAGATCGCGCAGCGCGGGTTCATCGGTCTCCGCTACGCTGCCCTTGGCGAGCGCGAAGACGCGCAATCCGCGCGCGGCCATCGTCGATGCCTGCTCGTCGACGACGCGCTGCCACTCGGCATCGAGCGGCACGTCTCCGGCATCACCGACGACAACCGCACAGAGCGCGAGCACGCGGTCATGCGCCCCCTTGACGAAGGCCAGCAGGTCGCCGTTCGCGTCACGATGGAAAGTGGCCATCATCATCCGCGCACTGGAAAACGGGATCTCGCTTACTTCCGGGCACTCTTGAAGGAGCGCGGGACGTAGCATCCCGTCTTTCCGTGCGGCAAGGAGGAGCGCAACCTCTGACGGGTCGCCCCGGCCCTCCCAGTGTTCGTTGCTCCGCCAGATCTCAGCGCGATTCGCCAGCACTCCGATGCTGAGCGCCTCGCGCAACCGCCGGTGGTCGGCCGGCTGGAGCGGCTCGCCGCCCGCGACGAATTCCCCACTACCGGCTGTGCCGACGTCGGTCACGTCGATCTCGACCTTCGGGAGCCAGATCGTCGTCACCGTTTGCTGACCGGCGGTGAGCGTGCCCGTCTTGTCGGAGCAGATTACCGTGACGGAGCCGAGGGTCTCCACCGCGGGGAGTCTGCGCACGAGCGCATGACGCCTTGCCATGCGGCGTGTCGCGATGGCCATTGTCATCGTGACCACGGCCGGAAGACCTTCGGGAACCGCGGCGATGGCCACGGCGATACCCGTCTGAAGCACAGCGCTCAAATAGTCGCCCCGATAGAGCGCCACGAGCGCCACGAGGATCCCGACTCCAACCGCGACAGCGGCGAGGCGACGGCCCAACGAATCGAGCCGCCTCTCGAGGAGCGTGGGCTCCTCGCGTATCCCACTCACCAGCGTGCCGATGCGACCGACCTCCGTCCACATCCCGGTGGCGACGACGACGGCGCGCGCGACGCCGTCGGCCACGGTCGTTCCCTTGTAGACCATTGTGATCCGGTCCGGTAGAGGCGTGGTGGCAGCGAGTTCTGCTTCGGCGCTCTTCGCTACGGCGGTCGACTCTCCGGTGAGCGATGCCTCGATGGTCTGGAGCGCAGTGGCAACGAGCAAGCGCGAGTCGGCGGGAACAGCCTGCCCGGGCTCGAGCTCGATGACGTCGCCGGGCACGAGCTCACCCGCGTCCACGACACGTGTGCCTCCTTCTCTCACCACAACTGCGCTCGGCGCGTCGAGACGGAGTAGCGCATCCATCGCTCGGCGCGCCCGGAGCTCGGTCACGAAGCCGATCCCGACGTTCAAGAGAAGTACAGCGAGAATTGCCCCGGCATCTGCGACATCGGATGTCCACCACGCGAGTGCGGTCGCAACGACGAGAAGACCGATGACGACACTCCGGAATTGTCTGACCAGAATGCGCCACGCGGGCTCAGCGGGTGCGGCGGAGAGGAGATTGGGGCCATAGCGCAGGAGTCGCCGTGCAGCTTCCCCTTCCGAGAGTCCGTTGGCATTACCGTCTATTGCCGACAGCACTCCTTGCGCGGGCAACGCGTGCCACGGGAGCGCGAGTGTCGCAGGGCCGCTCTCTGGCGCGACGCCAATCGATGCCCAACCTGACCGTGTTTGCGCCGACAGCTACGCACCCGCCAGAGTCTGGGAATCGGAGCGACCCGGCGCGTCGTTGGCGACTGCGCCGCTTTTCGGGTGGAAGACGAGAATGGAGCTCGTCGACTTCCTGGTCACCTGGTCGGCAACTGTTCCGAATACCAAGCGACCCACTCCGCCAGCCCCGCTCGTGGCAAAGGCGATGAGATCGGCTCTCGTGCGCTCCGAGTAGTCGAGGATCGCGGTTGCGATGTTGTCACTCAGGACGACGTCCTTGCTCACTGTGAGTCCGTCCTCGGTTAGATAACTTGCCGCTCGGTCGAGGTAGGCGTTCGCCAAGGCGATGTCGTCGTCCCACCATGGCAGGCCCGGCTGCATGATCTCCTTTTGCGAATAGGTCAGCGGTGTGAGCACCTGGAACAGGCTCACCGTCGAATTGAGCCGTGAGGCGAGCGCGGCGACTTCGGGCAGGATCTGCTCCGCCAACGCCGAGCCGTCCAGTGGAACGACGATCCGACTGAACGTCTGCTCCGGGGTCGCGCCCATGGCGAAAGCGGGCGGCCTAACCACCAGCACAGGAATGTTCGTATTGCGAATGAGGTAGTCCGTGACGCTGCCAAGCGCGATCCGCTTCACTCCGCCGCGAGAGTGGCTCGACATCACGATCAGATCGACGTTGAACTTCTCGGCATAGTCGCGGAGCTTGGGTGCCACGGGTCCGTCCTCGAGCGCGGTCATGACCCTGACGTCACCAAGCGCGCGGCACTCTGTGCCGAGCGCCTCCAGTTTGTGCAAACGGGCGAGACGCTCATCCCGCAGGGTTTCCTCGGTTATCGTCAGTACGGGAGGCCGGGGAACGTTTTCAATGACCAGTGGTGGAGCTTCAACTCGAACGAGGTGGAGATCTGCGGTGAGGCGCTGCGCCAGCTTTACCGCCACCGATATCGCCGCTCTCTCACTGTCCGCACCTTCGGTTGGTGCCATGATGACTTTGAACATCGTCGCCTCTCTGTTCTGCGCCCGCTTTCGTGGGAGTCACGACCAGCCCGCGCACAAATTGTTGGAGGTTGCCGCCACTCGGTAGTTTCTCTCGGTAAGATCCGCCTTCCCCTCGATAATGCGCGGCGCCTCAGGGCTTTTGAGTCGGGGCGTTGCCGAAACATTAGTAGGGGAAAGGACGAAGCGCAGGACCGTCACTGGGGCGGATTCCCCGATCGGGGCGCATTAAGACAGGAGGCGAAGTTTCGAATCGGGGTTTCCCCTACAAGGCGGCGGCGCGGACCCCCGTTACCGTTAACGGTGCTAGCGCAAATACGCCTAGCAAGTCAAGTCGTTCATTCCCTGACAGGGACGGCTCCATGTGCATTCACCGGATATACCGCGGTTTCAGGTTTAACGTGGTTTTCGCGCTGCTCGCATTGGGTCTCGTCTCCAGTGCTTCGCGCGCCCTTCCAACAGGCACCGGCCGACACCCCAGGTTGACCGAAGCAGCGGATCCAACGGCTGCCGTCCTTGGCACTCGTGCCAACCACGCAGTCGTTCCCGCTTCGCTCTATGCAGCCCTCGCGAAGATTCTAGTTCCGAGCTTTTCCCGCCAAACCGGCCTCGCATGTAGCGCCTGCCACTACCAGTTTCCGCAGCTCACTCCCTTCGGGCGGATGTTCAAGCTCAACGGCTACACGCTCACCGGTCTGCCGACGATTGGTCAACCCGGCGACAGCGCCGGCCGTGAATCACTGAAGCTGGCCACGATTCCTCCCTTGGCAGCTATGGTTGTGACGGGCCTGACGCAGACTGCGGCGGCTCAGCCGGGAGCGCAGAATGGGACGGTGAGCTTCCCACAGCAGCTCAGCATTTTCCTCGCGGGGCAGATCACTCCACATGTCGGGATATTCACGCAGTTCACCTACGCGGCGGCGGACGGCGGGATCGGCATCGACAACGTTGATTTGCGCTGGGCGAAGCATGCGACCGTAGCAGACCGCGACATGGTTTTTGGTTTCACATTGCACAACAATCCGACTGTCCAGGACCCGTGGAATACGGTCCCCGCGTGGACGTTCCCGTTCATGAGTTCCGATGTCGCTCCATCCCCCGCAGCGAGCACGCTCATCGACGGCGCTCTCGGGCAGCAGGTAGCGGGGCTCGGCGCCTACTCATTGTACAACGACATGTTGTACACCGAGCTCACCGCTTACAGATCCGCGCCACAGGGCGCAACGGAGCCGCTCGACGGCACCGCCACGAACGTAACGAAGGGCGTCATCCCATATTGGCGGGTGGCGCTGCAGCACGCTTGGCCCTCGACGTATGGAATGATCGGAACGTACGGCTTTGCCGCGCGGTTGTATCCGGCGGGGGTGAGCGGACCCACGAACAACTACACTGACGCGGCGATTGATGCGCAGATCGAGCATAAGGCCAAGATCGGCATGTGGATCGGGCGAGCGGCATTCATTCACGAAAGTCAGACGCTTTCCGCGTTCGTGGCCGCCGCGCCCCCCGAAGCCACGAACTTGCACGAGTCGCTCTCGACGTTTCGAACCAATCTCTCATTCGAGCCTAGCCTGCGCTACGCACTGACCGCTGGTTACTTCCAGACCACGGGAACGAGCGACGCAGTCATCTTTGCTCCGGCATCCGTCACCGGCAGTCGCACCGGAAGCCCCAACTCGCGGGGAGAGATTGGAGAACTTGCGGTCAACCCGTGGCAGAATACGCGATTCGGACTTCAATACGTCGCCTACAACCTGTTCAATGGCGCGTCGAGCGATTACGACGCCGCGGGTCGCAAGGCTGCGGACAACAACACACTCTTTCTTTACTTGTGGGTGGCGTTCTAGCGGAGATGTCTGACCTTCGATGAGCGATCGGGCTCGTCACAACGCGGACAGGTGAGATGAAACACACTGGCGCTCGATTCGCCAAGTGGGGGATGCTGCCACTGCGGATTGTCGTAGGACTTGTATTCCTGATGCATGGGGGGCAGAAGCTCTTCGTCTTCGGCATCGGCGGAACCGCAGACATTATGGGGAAGCTCGGGCTTCCACTGCCACTTGTGTCCGCGGCGGTCGTGATCGCGGTGGAATTGCTCGGAGGATTGGCGATCCTTCTCGGGGTGTTTACCCGACTGGCTGGCGCTCTGCTGGCCTTTGAGATGGTGGTTGCCATACTCGTCGCGCGATTCCATGGTGGATTCTTCGCGCCATATGGCTATGAATTCGAGCTCACGCTTCTCGGTGCGTGCCTCACGTTCGCTTTGCATGGACCGGGTCAAATGTCCGCAGAAGAGATATGGCGCCGATCTTCCTCGGTTTGATGCCAGCGATTCCGATGCGCGGCGTTTCCGCACGGCAATGAGAGCGCTCTTGCTGGCGGTGGCGATGGTGATGTTCACCGGTGCCGGCGCACTCGCGCTGCATCCACAGGGCGCGGTGCAGCCCGACACAAGCGCCATCACCCCAGCGATGGTGGAATTGGGACGGGCGATCTTTCACGGCCAGGGGACATGCTTTGCGTGTCACGGAGCAAAGCTCGAAGGGACACAAATCGCTCCAACTTTGAAGCCCCACGCGTGGAGAGATGCCAAAAAGGGCGAATTCGCCGAGATCTTCCGCGTGGCGACGCACGGTGTTCCGTCTACCCTTATGGTCGCATTCCCCGGCGGAATTTCGCCCGAACAGGCAAGGGCTGTGGCGTCCTATGTGTGGTCAGTCGGCCAGGGCAAGGTGAAACCGTAGCGCGGTTTCAATCCGGCGCTATACCCCAGCCGCCCGCAGCGGGCGTGGACTCGAGAGCAGGGCAATACCCTCCCGAAAACAGGGAAACTCCGACAAGAAATCAGCCTTACACTGACGGAGCGCACCCGCTGTTATGCCGAAATTGATCACATCGGGGCGCGATAGCGTCGCGAACGGCGAGCGTGCAATTATGAGGAGGCTAGTATGTACAACGTTATAATGGTCCCGACGGACGGCTCAGGATTCGACCGCGAGGCCATCCGGGTTGCACTCAGAATCGCGGAACAGAGCGGTGCAAAAGTCCGCCTGGTGCGAGTTCTCGCGACCGGGTCCTTCTTCGGAATGGCGGCGACAGCCGAGGGCACGGCGATCGCGGCCGAAGTAGTCCACAGCGAGCGCGACAGAGCATTGAGCGAACTCTATGCGCTGGCGGCCGAGTGCAGGGCTACGTCCGATGCCGAAATCACCGTCGACCTGCACGCCGGTCCGATTGGTGATGTCCTTCAAGGTTACGCCCGGCGCAACGAAGTCGATCTGATTGTGATCAGCACTCACGGACGCAGCGGCATTTCCCGGCTATCGCTGGGCAGCGTCACCGACTCGCTGATCCGCCACACGACGATCCCCGTTCTCGTGGTCAAGCCTCCAACCAGCTACTTGAACCCGCAGGTCATCGAGGCATTCAAGCGCATTGTGGTGCCGCTCGACGGATCGACGCTCGCTGAGCAGATTCTGCCGCGGGTGCTGTCCCTGGCAAAACTCGAAGGAGCCGAGATCATCCTGCTGAACGTTCTCATCCCGCAGTCGTACTCGCAGAAAGAGATCGTCGATCCCAAGCTGCCGTGGTGGGACAAGGACATCTCGCACGCGCAGGCCTATCTCCTCCGCGTGGCCGCCAGGCTTCGCCGCAATGGTGTAGCGGTAGTGACCGATATCGTCATCGGTGAAAATGTGGCCAGCGCCATTGGGGACTTTGCCGGCCGGGAAAGGGCCGACCTGATTGCGATTGCGACTCACGGCCGCGGCGGGCTGGCCCGAATGCTCCGTGGTAGCGTAGCCGACGCAGTAATGCACTCTTCGAGGTTGTCGATGCTGGTGTTCAAGCCGGACAACGTCGTGGAAAAGGAAGCCTCGCCGTCCGCGAACGAAGTGAGTGCGGATCTGATGCCGGCCTGAGCGTTGAGGTTCTCGACTATCAGATAGTATAGTATTGGATGCCGTCAACTCCTCATATTGAAAAGCATTTCACCTCGAGCGATAGCGTTCGCGACATCGTAATCGGGATGTCCGATGGGTTGACGGTGCCGTTCGCGCTGGCGGCGGGTCTTACCGGGGCGATAGCGCAGTCCCGACTCATCATCACCGCCGGCTTTGCGGAGATCGCAGCAGGCTCGATTGCAATGGGACTCGGGGGCTACCTCGCGGCGCGCGGCGACGCGGAGCACTACGTCCACGAGGAGGCGCGCGAGTACGATGAAATCAGCCGCATCCCGGAAGCCGAAGCGAAAGAGGTTACCAACATTTTCCAGACCTACGGGCTCTCGGAGAGCGAGAGCTCCTCGGTAGTCGAATCCCTGCGGCAGCGGCCCAGGGACTGGGTAGCATTCATGATGCGCTTCGAGCTCGGCCTCGAGGCACCTCAGCCGGGTCGCGCCTGGAAGAGCGCTCTGACGATCGCGCTCGCATACGCGGTGGGTGGTATGATTCCGCTCAGCGCCTACCTGCTGCTGCCGGACGCGCACGTGGCTTTGCGCCTGTCGGCGACGGTCACGCTCGTCGCGCTCGCCGTCTTTGGAGGAGTGAAAGGCAGGTTCACTGGCGTTCCTGTCCTGCGGAGCGGCCTACAGACCACCGTGACCGGAGGTCTCGCTGCGGCGGCTGCATTCGGGATCGCTCGCTTGATCTCCTGAACACAAGCCACCCATCGCGCCAGCTTGTCTCCAACGCCTGTACGTCCGTCACCGATTGAATCATGCATTCGCTAGTGCGGCGTTACATCAAGACCGCTATCGCGTTTCTGGTGCTTGGACTCGCGATCGGAACCAGAATACTGATTCGTCGAGAGATATTTCTGCGGTCTCCGACTCTGTACGAGGTGAGTGCGCACACCCATGCGATCCTGGTGGGCTTCGTGATGATGATGATCCTGGGCGTGGCGCTCTGGCTCTTTCCGCGCGCGGAACGGGGTGAGCAGCAGTACGACCCGAGGCTGGCCGCCGCCGCTTACTGGCTTCTCACGATTGGAACGGCCGGTCGCGTCGCGAGCGAGCTGGCGCGGGGATACTCCGCTGCTCTGTGGCTGCGATCGGCCGTCGTCATCGGTGGTCTTGCGCAGTTCGCGGGAATTGCGCTTTTCTTTTTTACGATGTGGCCCCGAATCCGCTCCGCTGGAAGCCACGTTCGAGAGGCGAAGGGAGAGAAGTTCTAAACTCTAATCGGAGAGATTACCATGGCTACCGATGGAATTCCAACGTTGTCCGAACTTGCCGACCGTCGTGGTACGCGCCGAGAGTTTCTGATCAAGTCGACGGTTTTGGGTGCGCTCGCCCCACTCGCTCTGAGCGCCTGCGGCACTGACGAGTCGGAGCACAAGAACGGAGCGCCGGCTGGCTCGGGCGCCGCCACCCCTCCGCAGGCTGGCCCCGGGACGGCCGTGCGCAATCCCGACAGCAAGCTCGACACGGGTGGCCATGCCAACATCCATCAGTCGACAACTGCGCCTGCGAAAGGCCAGAGCGTCGCCTTCCACCAATTCGATCCGGTCCTCCCGCCGGTTGCATCCGAGCGCACTACTCGCCTTCAGTTCACCGCTCAGGAAGTCCCGATCCGCATTTCGGACGACACCGTCATCTCGGCGTGGACATTCGGTGGCGACATTCCGGGGCCTGTAGTGCACGTGAAGCAGGGCGACACCATCGAATTCACTCTCACCAACCACGGATCGATTCCGCACTCGATGGATTTTCATGCAGCGCAGATCGATCCAAAGGTCGCTTTCCGCTCAGTCGCTCCCGGACAGCCCGTGTCGTACACATTCAGGGCGCGCTTTCCCGGCGCGTTCATGTACCATTGCGGAACCTCCCCCGTCCTCATGCACATCGGCTCGGGAATGGTCGGCGCGGTGATAGTTGATCCGCCCTCTCCGCTGCCCTCTGCAAAAGAGTTCGTCCTCGTGGAGAGCGAGTACTACCTCGGCGCGGCGGTCGCTGGCGTGCTGCCGTTCGACTACACGAAGATGCTGGCGACCCTGCCGGATTATGTCGTCTTCAACGGGCGCCCGAGTCAGTACATGACCACGCCGCTCAAGGTGAAAGTCGGGGACCGCGTGCGATTCTATGTTGTGAATGCCGGACCCACCCATCCGTGCAACTTTCACCTGGTCGGAGAGCAGTTCGACACCGTTTACCTCGGTGCGCCACCGGGCAGTCCGCTGCGCGGCGTTCAGACATTTGCTGTTGCGCCCGGAGGCGGAATGGTGTTCGAGATGCTGGCTGACATTCCGGGCGAGTTCGTGTTCGTCAACCACGGATTCGGCCACGGCCAGAAAGGGGCGATCGGAATTCTGAGCGTCGAAAGCTAGGAATCGCCTGGCGCGAGCGGGGGACGCCGCGATGCTGGCGACTCCGCGATCCGTTGGAGCGTCTTCGGCCCATCAATCGTTCGCCAGATGTTGAAGATGAATGCGAAAGCGCCCAGGGCGCTGAGCACGCCCCCTGTTGCGAGGACAGGGACGCTTCGCCCTCCAACATGCGGCGCCATGATGAATCCTACGACCATCAATGCCAGCCCAACGTTCGAGAGCCACCAGTGGCCGCCAGCGAGCCTCTTGCTGTACAGCGGGTGACCGAAAAAGCGCGGCACCACATGGTAAGCCACTCCAAAGATCATCATCGTGACAAATCCAAGGAGATTCATGTGCACGTGCGCTGGGCGGTAGATGATCCACATTGGGTGCGCGGCCATTGCGACACCCAGGCTGACCCCCATGCCGAGCCACGCCAGCGCGGACTTTATGAATCGTCTTACGAACCAGTCCACGTCAGTGGCTCTAGTCTTCGACTTTCAGGTGCCCTTTCATGCCGAGCGCGGCGTGCGGATCGCACTGGAAGTAGTAACTGCCGGCGGCGAAGTTGACGGGAATGTCGACGGTCTGCCCCGGCAGCTGCAACAGCTCGCTTGCCGGCGGGAGTCCGGGTTTCCCGGGATTCGAATCCGGGAGGAAATGCACATTGTGGACGCCCACCTTGAGCGTGAACCGGAGCACGTCTCCCTTGTGTGCTTCGATCTCGTTCGGCGTGAAATAGTTTCCCTTCTCATCACTCGTTTCCTGGACGATGATGACCTTTCCGCCAGGGCCCGGCTTCACCTCGCCTCCCGGAGTGGTCGTCGCGGCAGCGGCTCCAGATGTATCGGCTGTTGCGGCTTTTTCTCCTTTGCTGCACGCCGCCAGAAGTGCGATGGCCACAACCAGGCTCAGTTCCTGTTTCATAGTGCTTCAATCCTGTTGGTAAAGTGAGCGCGCGATCATCCACGCGCGCGAAAGATCTTGCGGATCAGAAATCCTTTTTCTGGAATGCGCGCATTCCGGCAAGAAGTGGCGCGAACACCCAGACTGCGAGCGCCAGTGAAGTCACTGTAACTCCGATCGCTCTGCCGAAGAACTTCTGCATGACGGCGCCGGTGTAACCAAGAAGCGCTGCAACGTCAAACTGCAGGAGCAGGGCCACCCTCGCCAAGTCCATGGGATTTGCGAGCATGAGGCCGATGAGCGGCCGCTCAATGGGATAGTCGGCCATGATCGAGATGAGCAGCAGAACGAGACCGTCGTAGAGCACCGCCAGGAATAGCCACACAGCCACGGCCAACCCCAATCCCTTGATCCTGTCCTCGGTGCGAGCGACGATGAGGAACGCCAGCGCCGTAAAGATGAGTGTCAGCGCAATTCCGGCCAGAAGCAGCGCCGCGAATGTCCCCGGCTGCGCGCTCGCTATGCCGCGGTGCAATATAAACGGAACGCTGACCGCCACTACGAAGCTCAGTGACAGCGGGAGCGTCAGCCCAATGTACAGTCCAGCGAACACCTGCCGCCGCTTGATCGGTTGAGCCAGCAGCAGCTCGATGAATTCGCGCGCGGCGTACAGATATACCGTTGAAAACACCATCGCGACCAGCGGAATCAGAATAAGCACGATGTTAACGAGACTCAGCAGTGCTTTCTCTCCGCCACCGCCGAACCGGAAGAGCGCGTCCGTCGCGAGGAGGAAGAAGAGCGTGTAGCCGATGAGCCAGCGGCTCCGGATCACGTCGCGAATCTCGTAGCGCGCAACCTTGGCCGTTACCTTCATGCTGCCGCTCCGCGTTTCATCATCTCTGCGATCGCACGCTCGAGATTGGACTGCCTCGTGACCCGCTTGATCTCGGCCAGGGCTCCCACGAATGCGACTTTGCCTTCATTAATGAACGCGACATCGTCGGCGAGCTCGTCGAGCTCGCTCATGATGTGCGATGTCAGGAGAAACGTTGTCCCGGCCGCTTTTTCGGCGAAGATTTTGTCCTTGAGGATACCGCTGGAAACAGGATCAAGGCCGGCGGTTGGCTCGTCGAGAATGAGCAGATCGGGGCGGAAGAGAAATGCGATGACGGCATTCACCTTCTGGCGGGTCCCGCCGGAGAGCGTGCGAATGGGTTTATCGAGTGCCCCGCCAAAGTTGAAGCGCTCGACGAGCTCGTCGTCCACCGGCCGTGCTGGACGACGCAGATCGGTCAGCATCTCGAACAGCTCCCGCGCAGAAAGATTCTCCGGGAACCGCGCCATCTGCGGCATGTAGCCAATGCGCGAACGGTAGGCATCGTCCGCGCCGATCGGAGTCCCGTCGATCTCCAGCGTGCCGGAATCCGCCTTCGTGAGGCCAAGAATGATCTTCGCGAGCGTCGTCTTCCCAGCGGCATTGGGTCCGACGAGGCCCGTGATCCGGCGTGGTCCGATGCTGAGGGACAGGTCGTCCAGAACACGGAGTGTCCCGAACGTTTTCGTGATGTGGCGCGCCTCGATCACTTGATCCTCTTCATCGCCGGCTCGCGATCGGCAAGAGCTTCCGGCGTCAGCGCCGGAATGATGCTTTCCGCTGAATCGAGGAGGCGCACAAACGTACTGCGGAGAAGTATGATCGACGGGCCGTTCTGCGCGACGACCATCGAGAAGAGCCGAACGGGATGATACGCAACGTCTCCGACGCCGTCGCGATCCAGGTCGTAGCCTCGGTAGTCGTCCCAGTAGTTCCCCGCAAAGATCGTCGTAGTCTCGCTGTTATTCGCTGAGACATCGAAGGTGTTGCCGATGAAGTTGTTGCCGGTGAACCTGCCGTCCTGCGTGCTCGACTGGAGCTTTACCGCCCAGCCGTTGTCGATGAAATCGTTTTTGATCGCTTTCAGCCGGTTAGCGCCGTCGGCAAGCAGGCCAGTGGTATTCCGATAGAAAACGTTTCCCTCGAGCTTGCTGTCTCCAATCTCCTTGAGGAGAAGTCCGTAAGCGGCGCCGCCCCAGTTTTCCTCGAATCGGTTGCCCGTCATCTCGACGCGGTTGGTAAACATTACCGCTACACCAGAGCCGTTTCTCCTGAATATGTTGTTCAGATACCTGCAGTCGTCCGAATACATGAAGTGGAGGCCATAGCGCAGGTTCTGCTCGCTGACGTTGCCGCTGATGACGCTGTTGTGGACAAACTCGAAGTAGATGCCGTCACGGTGACCCGAGATGCGGTTGTTCGCGATAGTGATTCCGTTCGAGGCCCAGAGGTGGATTCCGTTTCCGGAATTCATCTCGCGTCCTCGGCCCGAGCGGAGAACATTTCCGCGAATCGTGCAGTCGTTGACTTTGGCGAGGTAGATCCCGAAGAATGCGTCGTCGAACCGATTGCCTTCGATCGTGCAGCCGCGGACGGCCTGAAACCGCACTGCTGCCCAATCCTCCGTGAAGCTGGTCCCGACGTGCTCGAAGTGCAGGCCGCGAATAGTTACACTATCCGCGGTTACCGTCATGATCTGGCGGGCGCTCGCGCCGTCGAGAACCGGCCATCCCTCGCCGATGATCTCGACAGGTTTATTCACGATGATTGTCGGCTCGCGATAGACGCCGGGCTTCACGACGATTTTCGCGTGACGAGAGGCTGCCGCGATTGCAGCGGTAAGCGTCCGGACGGGGCCATGAGGCGACACAGTGATCGTCGCTTGGGCCCCGGTTGTAGCTGCGCTCAGTGACGCAAGTACGAGCACGGCCGCGCCGAATCGCGGGAATGATATCATCGCTCGATGCCGATGGCGGGTGGTTCCGCGGGTGTCAGCTGCGCGCTAACGCGAACTTTCGCTCGCGCCACGCCAGCACCGTGGCGGTCAAGGCAAGCGCCATCGCCAGTCCGACCAGAATCCCGCCCAGGGAAGGCAACGATACCGCCCGGAAGTTGAGCAGCTGCTTCGCGCCGATCAGCGGGGGCTGATAAGTCATGCCCGGGATCTTGAGAATAGCGTGCTCGTTGTCGAGGTGGTGGCCGTAGTCGTATTCCCACTTCCAGAAATCGATCAGGCCGATGATCGCGATCGCCAGAAATCCAGCAGTCCACGCATAAACCAGCTGTCGCTTGGCGAGCGCTGCAGTCGCCAGCCCGGTTACGATGATTGCCGCCACGATCCACGGCATGATGCGGAGCTCCGGGATTGCCTCCGGCTCGATCCTCTTCATGCCGATGTAGTGGTTGAGATTGTTGATGTTGTTGAGATCGTTTTCAGTTGCGCCCTCGACGGTGTTGATGCGGATTTGCATTCCGAGTCCTTCGGGGTACTGTGGCGCGGTCAAGCGCACATTCCACAGTGGAAAGAGATACACACCCATCATCAGCACCGATGCCAGCATAACCAGGACTCGCGGAATCTTCGATATGGTTCTGCGTGAGCCCGGGATCCGGGCCTCGTCTGCGTGCCCGGCCGCAATTGCGGGAAAGAGCGCGCTGATCGTTCCCTGCCCCGAGACTATCCCCACGTCAGCGACTCCCACTGGCCTTCTCCATCGCTTGGTGATCCTGCTTTGGCATCGCTTGCGCGCGTGTCGACTGTGACCGCGCCCTCGCGCTGATGTTGGCCGTCAGCGGCACATTGGATCCCGGCGCCGAGACGCGAACGTAACCCTGCATCTCCTGGTGTAGCGCCGAGCAGAAATCAGTACAGTAGAAGGGATAAATGCCTGCGGTTTTGGGAATCCATCTCAGTGTCCGCGTTTCGCCGGGTGCGACGATCACTTCGGCGTTCTCCGCGCCAAGGACGGCAAAGCCGTGAACTATATCCCAGTCCTGTTCGATGTTGGTGAGGTGGAAGTAAACCGTGTCACCAACCTGCACGCCCTCGAGGTTGTCAGGCGCGAAATGACTGCGGATTGCAATCATGTTGATGTGCACGTTCTTGCCCTGGCGCCTGATCCCGCCATCGGATTCGGCCCTGGTGACGAACGGGTGGGTGTTCTCAGACAGTTTGTAGAACTTCAGGCTGTTGCCCTTGATCAGATCCGCGGGAATCGCTTGCGCGTAGTGCGGCTCGCCGATCGTCGGGAAATCGAGCAGCATCTTCATCTTGTCGCCGCTGATGTCGATCAACTGGGCCGACTGGGCCAACTCGGGACCGGTGGGCAAGTAGCGGTCCTTGGTGATCTTGTTGAGGGAAACCAGGTACTTGCCCCATGGCTTTCTGCTGTCGCCACCCGGGATCATGAGGTGGCCGGGTGAATAGTAGACCGGCATCCGGTCGAGCACTTCCCACGTGCCCAGCTTCCACTTAACGATTTCGGACGAGATGAACATCGTCGTGTAAGCGTTGCCCTTTCCGTCGAATTCGGTGTGCAGCGGGCCAAGGCCGGGTTTCTGAACTTCGCCGGCGAGCGTTGCGCTGTACTTGAGCACTGGGATGCCCTGCACCTCGCCGTCGAACTGCTTGTCGGCGATGGCCCGCTGCATTTTGGTGAAAGAGTGAACGGGGATTACGGTGGCCAGCTTGCCGCCGGCAACTATGTACTCTCCTGTCGGATCGATATCGACACCGTGTGGTGACTTGGGAGTCGGGAGATAGTAGACGACGCCTGGGCAGTCCTTCGGCGCCAGCATCTTCACGCTGCTCTTCCTTTCCGAGTGCGCAATGCGCGACTTCTCGTCCATGACGTTGTGGAAGTAATCGGCAGGCGCGTTTTTCGCCTTGCCGCTCGCGACACACTGCTCCGCCAGACGATAGTTGACCGCGGCGATGAAATCCTTGTCGTTCTGCGAGGCGTTCAGCTCCAGCTTCTCGTACGCCTGCTCCGTGTTATATGTGGTGAAGAAGAACCAGCCGTCAGAGGGGCCCTTGCCGGCGTGGCCGAGGTCGTAGTTGAAGCCGGGCATCAGGATCTGGAACGCGATGTCCATCTTGCCGGGCTGATCAGCGGTGATGAAAGACAGCGTGCCCTTGAAGTTTTGCTTGTAGCTGTCGATCGGCACGTCAGTGTTGGGAATCGGCACGCTGAAGCGCGTCGCCGAAACGATGTATTTGGTATTCGGCGTCGTGAAGGGGGAAGCGTGTCCGCCGGCGGCGTTTGGTATCTGTAGAATCTCGGTCGTCTCGAAAGTCTTCAGATCAACCCGCGCCACGCGCGGAGTGTTGTTCCCGTTGATGAAGAGCCAGCGCCCGTCGGGCACTCCGTTCGTCTGCGATAGCTCGGTATGGTGAGCGTCATCCCAAGGTGTGAACCCGTAGGTCGTTTGGAGCATTGGCTTCGTCTCTTCGTTGTAGCCGTACCCGGTTTCCGGGTTCTGCGAAAAGACCGGGACGAATTTCAACAGGCGGCCCGAGGGGAGGCCATAAACCATTATCTGGCCGTTGTACCCGCCCGAAAAGAATGCGTAGAACTCGTCGTATTTTCCCGGTGCGACGTAGACTTTGGAGGCTGCATCTCCAACCAATACGTTTTCGTTTCCACCCGAAGTAGTAGTGCACGAGTAGAAGGCTCCGATGCCCACAACAGCGATTGCTGCACTGAGTAACAGCGCTTTTCCCGAAGGATTCTTCATTGGTCTATTGGTGGAGTGTGCTGGTTGATGATCTTTTGGAATTTCCCGCATCAGGAGAAACGGATAAATCAGCGCATTGCCGCAGATTCCTCCCTGTTTCTCGCAGCACTTATAGGGGAATACCCTACAAGGCCAATGTTGCCGGAGCCTGGTTCCAACTCCAGTTAGGAGGTCGCCACGATGTGGGTGACGACGGAAGCGGGCCGAGTGGCGGCGCCGGCGACTGTGATAAACATCAGTCGGCGGGGAAGCTCGTCCTTCGGGCTGACCAGAGTCGCGTCGAAAGATTCCGATGACATTCGGAATGCGGGGTCGGTATTGAAGGCTGGCAGGGTTGGCGTCGTGTCAGCATACTGTCTAGCATCAATAGGGGAACGCACATGGAAATCAAATTCACTACCGGGCCGAGCCCGCTGGGAAGCGTGCTTGTCGCGGCAACGGCCAAAGGAGTGTGTGTTGTCAGCCTGCGCGAATCCGACGCGGGGGCAGAGGACTATCTGCGTGCGCGGTTTCAAAAAGCGGAGTTGACTCGCGACGACGTGTCGCTCAAACGGGCACTCGATACCGTCCGGGAACGAATTGCCGGCCGCAAACTCGATAGCGCGCTGCCGCTCGATCTCCAAGGCACAGAATTCCAGCGCGAAGTCTGGAACCAGTTGCTGTCGATTCCGCCTGGCTCGACTCGCTCCTACCTCGATGTCGCGCTGGCGATCAAGCGACCGAAGGCGACGCGCGCGGTGGCGCAGGCGTGTGGGGCGAATCCGGTCGCGGTCGTGGTCCCATGCCACCGAGTAGTGATGAGCGACGGCTCGATCGGGGGGTACAGCGGGTTGCCGGGAGTGAAGAAGGCGCTACTCGCCGCGGAAGGGGTCGACTACGCGGCCGCGACCTGACGAGAACCGCCGCCGCAACTGCAGTTAGTCGAGCTGACCTCTTGTTTATTTGCAGTTAGTCAGTGTTCAGCTAATCTGTTTGCTCAGTTGCCGTGAATCCGTTATTTCGCCGTGAGCCTGCTCCGGTACGGCCTCTCCGCCGGCCCCGTGTATACCTGCCGTGGCCGAGAGATCTTCTGCTCCTTGTCGAGCAGCATCTCCTCCCACTGGGCGAGCCAGCCAGGCATGCGGCCGATCGCGAACAGCACCGTGAAGAAGTCGGTCGGGAACGCCATTGAGCGGTAGATCAGTCCCGTGTAGAAGTCCACGTTCGGGTACAACTTGCGCGACGTGAAGTAATCGTCCGACAGCGCGATCCGCTCCAGCTCCAGCGCGATCTCGAGGTCCTTGTCGACGCCGACAACCTTGAACACTTCGTCGGCCAGCTTCTTTACGATCTTGGCGCGCGGATCGTAGCTCTTGTAGACGCGGTGGCCGAATCCCATCAGCCTCCCGCCCTCCCCGCTCTTCACCGTCTCGATGAATTTGGGGACGTTCTTGACGCTGCCGATCTCACTGATCATGCGGAGGACCTGCTCGTTGGCGCCGCCGTGCAGCGGACCGAATAGCGCGGCCACTCCCGCGGAGACGGCGGAGAATGGATCGACGTGCGAGCTGCCAACACCGCGTACCGCACTGGTCGAGCAGTTCTGTTCGTGGTCGGCGTGCAGAATGAACAGGATCTCGAGCGCGCGAGCGAACACCGGGTTTGCTTCATACTCCGACTCGCTCATCCGCGCAATCATCGACAGGAAGTTCTCGACGTACGAGAGCCGATTGTCCGGATACACGAAGGGAAGTCCCTTCACGTGGCGGTACGAGAACGCCGCGATCGTGGGCGTTTTCGCGAGCAGCCGGATGATGGAGATGTTCCGCTCGGTCTCGTCGAAGATGTTGCGCGCGGATGGATAGAACGCCGCCAGCCCGGCGACGGAGCTGTTGAGCATCGCCATCGGGTGCGCGTCGTAACGGAAGCCCTCGAGGAACTTCCGCATGTTCTCGTGCACGTACGTGTGGAACGTGATCTCGTGGGTGAACTGGTCGTACTCCTGCTGGTTCGGCAGCTCCCCGTGGCGAAGCAGCCACGCGACCTCGAGGAATGTGGCATTCCCTGCCAGCTGCTCGATGGGGTATCCGCGGTAGCGGAGTATTCCCTTGTCGCCATCGATGAACGTGATGGCGCTCCGGCACGATGCGGTGTTCAGAAACGCCGGATCGTAGCTCATGAGGCCCGAATCGTCGGGGTCGGCCGACTTGATCTTCTTGAGATCGGGCGCGCGGATAGCTCCGTCGACCACCGGAATGTTGTACGTCTTGTTGGTACGGGTGTCCTTTATCTCGAGCGCGCTCCCTGACGGAGCAGCGGCGGGTGGCTTGGCAGGGACCCTGGCCGGTGCCGCAACGGTTGGTTTGGCGGTGTTTTTCTTGGGCGGGGCGGGTGACGCAGTCGAACCGGTCTTCGGCATCCTGTTCTCCAGTTGATTACATCAAATTTAGCGCAACGCCGCCGCGGGTGATAATCGCATGCATGCAACGGGGAGAGACGGATGGCGGAAATCGCGGCTCACGACGAGCCCGATCTGAATTCCTGAACCTGATGACGTTCAGAGCCGCTTAACGCGTGTGACCTTCCAGGTCCCGCCGGTGACGCTTCGTCCCGGCTGGGATGGAACGGTACTGAATGTTCCCTCGATCGTGCGCGCGTCGCGGAAGGACCCCTGAAATGTGGTAATGACCCGGCAGGCGCATTCGGGATCCTGGTACGGCTCGAGGATGCCGCTCAAATTGCCGCCCTCCTTCCTGATGAAGTCAATCCTGAGCACCGATTTCCCAGGCGCCGAAACATTGGTCACAAGCTCCTGCTCGGCTGGCGACAGCAACGAGTCGGCGCGTGGAATCATCACGATGTTGCCGGAAGCGGAGGACTCACCAGCGCGGAGAGTGAAGGCGATCGTGCCCTTTCTTCCGGTTTGGGCGCTGCTGTAATCGCCGCGCCACTCGCCAACGAGGGGATTGAGGTCGAAATCGCTGGCGGTGACTTCGGTCGACGGAGGGTGTGACGCGCAGGCGATGGCAGACGCGGCGAGCCCTGCAATCATGATCGAGGAAACGCGTAGCATCGGTTTCTCCGGTTGAGAATTCGCTCCCTCACCAGAGATGGCAGCAATTCTTGCGCTGAGCAAGACGCGGGGAAAACACGACCCTACCCTGCAGGCACGGGATGGAAGCCCTTTCGCTCCATGCTGCCCCAATCCTTTTTTCCGCGCATGAATTTCCAGAGGCCGCGCAGCCTCCAGTAAACCGTCAGCTGGCGGTAGCCGATATTCTCGACGAGGGCCCACCAGAAAAGGAGGGCGCGGTCGCGGAACGTCTCGTAGCGGTGAAAGCTCAGATCCTCGAGAATGAGCGTGAATGCGGTGAGTGCGGTACCGAGTCCGTATGCGGTGAGATAAAAGAGACCCGCGAAGCTCCAGTCGACGACGCCCGTTGCAAGTCCAAGCGCCAGAGCGATCAGCCCGACTGCCTCAATCACTGGAGCCAGCAACTCCACGAACGCGTAGTACGGGAACACCACGAGGCCGGTAACGCCGTACCGCGGATTGAGAAACATCCCTCGGTGCCTCCACAGCACATCGGCCAGCCCACGATGCCATCTATCACGTTGTCGCCCGAGCACTTTCGTCGACTCCGGCACCTCCGTCCACGCCACCGGATCCGGGACGAATGCGATCTTCCCGGGGCCTCCGCGCTCGTACGAGAGCCTCTTCAGGCGCAGCACCAGCTCCATGTCTTCGCCGACCGTATCGTGGAGATACCCGCCCGCGCTCAGAACTGCCTCCCGCTGAAAGAGTCCGAAGGCTCCCGAGATGATGATGTTCCCACCAAGCCGGTTCCATCCGAGACGGCCGAACAGGAACGCGCGGAGGTATTCGACGACCTGGACTCCCGCCAGCAGCCTGGTTGGAACGGCGGTCCTGACGACGCGGCCGAATTTCACTTCCGATCCGTTGACGACTCGAATGGTTCCGCCGGTTGCGACGACGTCCGTCCCGTAGAGAAAAGGGCGTATCATGCGCTGAAGCCCGTCCGCCTCGATCAGGGTGTCGGCATCCATTGCACACACCAGCTCGCCGCGCGCGAAGCTGAGCCCGACGTTCAGTGCGTCGGCTTTTCCTCCGTTGTCCTTGTCGACGACGACGAGTGAAGGATACGTCGAGGAGCGATAGAGCGACCGCACGGGTTTCGTCTTGATCCGCTGCTCGTAGATAGTCTTCACGGGTACGAGGTCGAACCGTTCGATGAGAACCTGGACGGTCCGGTCCTTCGAGCCATCACTCACTACGATTATCTCGAGATTCGGGTACTGGAGCGCGAGCAGCGCGCGCAAGCTCGCGTCGATCGTGGTCTCCTCGTTGAACGCGGGCGCAAGGATGGAGATCGTGGGCGAGAGAGTCGAGCTGAGGAGTAGATGGCGGCTCTCGTCCGTGATCAGGAGCATGTGGCGGCGGAGCTCGAGCAGCGAGCTGACGAGCAGGATCAGATACCAGCCGTTGACGGCAAGGAAGTACAAGAGCACGACGAACTGGCCCTTGACCAGAATCTGGCTGACCGCGGTTTGCATAAAGCCGCTCATCCCGATGCCGCCGCGGTGGGGAGGTCGAGAACCTGCTGGGCCATGTCAGAAGCGAAGGCGTCGTCTTCCTTAATCGCCCGCCGGAGAAACAGAACGCCTGGCGCGCCAACCGATCGAAGGGCGAGACCCGCCGCGCGCCGAACTTTCCAGGCCGAGTCGCGCAACCGGAGCGCCAGCAGTGATGCCGCCTGCCAGTGCTGCATCCGTCCGAGGGAGTGCGCGGCGGCGGCTCTGACACCCGAATCAGCGTCGTCCAGAAGCTCCATGAGTCGTTCGGCGGCCGCGGCATCTCCAACCGCACCCAACAGCTTCGCGGCCGCAACGCGAACACCCACATCGTTGGCGCGCGACAGGCGCAGCGCGGCCGGTCCGAAGCTGGGCTCCGCCAGCGACTCGGCGACGCGAAGACCCGCTTCCGCCGCTCGCCCCGTGTGTCTCTCCAGAAAAGTCGCGAGCGGCCCTGCTACGATGCCGCCCATGCGCAGGAGCGCATCCTGCACCGCAAAGCGCGCCTGCGTCGCGGGATCCGCCAGCAGAATCAACATGGCGGAGATCACGGGGACGGACGGTTGGGCGGCGGCCCATTCCGCGGCTTGCGCGCGCACCGCCGGATGGGGATCGGAAAGGAGCTGCTGGACGAGTGGGTCCACTACGCCCAGGCGCGACAAGATGCGCGCGCCGCGAAGACGCCGCGTCCACCGCCTGCTGGCGCACAACTTCTCGGCGCGATCAACCAGACCCACTTGTCGCGCGACGAAGCTGAGTCTTTCCTTTCCCGTTCCCGTCACGTTGCGCGACATCTCGAGAAACGCAATTACCTGCACGTCGTTCGGAAGCTGCCGAAGAGCGTCGATGTCCTCGACGTTTACAGTGCCGCGTGTGACGAGATGCGAAAGCGACTCACGCGCCCCATCCGTCAGGCGGCGGATTCGACGCTGATTGAGAAGGAGCCAGAACCCGTGGGCGAAGAAGACACCGACCGCGAGCGCCAGGAGCCCGATCTCAACGAGCATCACTATGTTGAGCAGCTGCTTGCTTATCACGCCTGGCTCTGCTTCAGCATCGAGCGAACCTTGTGCATCAGCACTGGAACGCTGAACGGCTTGGCGATGTGATCGGCGGCGCCGAGCTCGAGTGCGGCTAGCACGTCGCGCTCGCCGGTGCGCGATGTCAGCATCACGACGCTGCTCGATTTCGTAATTTCTCCGGCCTTCAGCCGTCGCAGCACGTCGAGCCCATTCAGGGCCGGGATGTCGACGCCGAGCAGGATCAGGGATGCCTGCACCTCAGGCGAGCTGCCGGTGAGCGCCGCCACCGCCATTTCGCCGTCGGCGAAAGTGGCAACGCGAAGGCTGCGGCTCTCCATCGCGTGCTGCAGGAGGGATACGAGCGCCGTGTCATCGTCGACAATGGCGACATCAACGCGACGGGTTTGTGGCCCCATCGCCTTCAAACCGGAGATGCCGACGCGGATCGCGCCACCGGTCGCTCTGACGCCGCCTGTCGCTCGTACTTGCACGAGAGCCTTCATCGCCTCCTCCCGCAACGCGGCGACGGTATCTCCATCGGTCTGGTACTGTGCGACGCCTCCGCTGCAGGCGACGTGAACCCGCTGTCCGTCTTCCGCGAGGAAATTCTGCTCGGCGATTTTGGAGCAGACTTGACCGAGCTTGATCGCGGCGTGCTCCTTGGTGCTCCCGTACATGCCGATCGTGAAGTCCGGTCCGCCCCACCAGCCGACGACGTCTTCGGCTCGAAAAGATTTCGGAAGAAGCTCGCCCATGGCGCGCAAGACGACATCGCCGGTGCCGCGACCGAACGTGCTTGCGAGGCTCTCGAAGGCGTCGACCTGTAGGACCGCGATCGAGTACGGGTCTGATTTTCTCCGCGCCAGGCGCAGAAAGCGGTCGATTTGCTCCGTTGCTTTGTGTGGTATCGGCAAGCCCGTCAGCGGATCGGTCTCCACCGGGGCGCGCCGCGCCTTCACTCCGCTGAGGCGGCTCTCGATGCGCATCATCAGCTCGGCCGGGACGAACGGCTTGCCGACGTAATCATCGGCGCCCGCCGCAAATACCCGTTGCACACTCGCATGGTCAGTGTGACCAGTCAGAAAAATCACGGGCAACTCGCTCCAGCGGGGATCGCTCCTGACGACACGACACAGCTCGGTCCCGCTGATCTTCGGCATCTCGAGATCGAGCAGAATCAGACTTGGCTTCGTCTCGTCGAGGACGGTCCAGAATCGAAGCGGGTCGTTCACCGGCGTCACCGCAATTCCACGCTTTCCGAGGAGAGTGGTCAGTCCCCGCGTTATCATCGGCTCGTCGTCGACGACGAGAATCCTGCGCCCCTCGAGGGAAGAATCGCCGGGTATCGCTCCTGAGCCGGTGGGCGTCGAAGGGGTAGCGTTGGCACGCGACGAATCGGCGGGCTGTTGCGGAACGGGAGGAGGAGACGGGGCGCCGACCAGGTTCTCTCGCAGCGACAGGAGCTGCTCCGATATCGAGACGCCGTCAATCGGAGAGAGAGACGCGCTCGCGAGTCGTTCCGCGAGGTCGCGGGCGACACGTTCTCCCGTCCGGAACCCGAATCGACCTGCCACCTCGGCGATGTCCTGCGCGTTCCGTTCGGCGGCCGATCTCTGATCCGCGGACAGGCTGTTGTCGAGAAGCGCGATCGCGGCGTCCTCGAGCTTGTCGATCTTCTGAAACGTGGGAGGGCGAGCGCGCTCCCACGCCTCGAAAACGGCGGCCGCGATGTGCTCACCGTGCGATGCCTGCGGGGGGAGGACTTCGACCCCGCCCATCTTCGCCAGCTCGCGCAACATCTCTTCCACGTCCACCGGAGAAAGAAAGAAGCGATCGACACGGATTTCTTTCAACGCGCGCAGCGCGGCTTCCGCCTGTTGCATGGAGATGGAGAATGCTATCTGCACAGCATCGCTCGCGTCTTTGGCGCGACGGGCTACGTAGATCGAATCCGCTGTAGGAAGAGCGTCACTGAGAAGGACGAGGCGGGCTTCTCCGCGGGCGGCAGCGCGGCCCATCTGCTGCGCGTTCTCGAATTCGCTTATGACGACGCCACGCAGCCTCAGCCCGATTTCGCGGACTATTTCCGCGGGTATTCCCGCCGCCAGGAGTGAGACGGATTCCGTCATCTCCTACGGAACATACCACTCCACGCCCGGAGTCGCTGAATGGTGTAAGTGAGTTTAGCGGTCCCCTCAGCCGGCAGTCTGCTTGGCCAGCGCCAGAACCGCATTCCACTCGGCCGCGCCGACTTTCTGAACCGAGAGACGATTCCCCTTCTGGAGGAGCGACATTCCCTCGAGCTCGGGCTTCGTCCTCAGCTCGCTCAGCGACACCTGTCGCGGAAGGTGTTCGATGGCCTGGATGTCAACCATCGACCAGTACGATTCCCCGCTCTTGCTCCTCGGGTCGTAATGCGGATCCTTGGGGTCGAGGGCGGTGTGGTCGGGATATCCTTCCCGCACGATCTCGACGATTCCCACTATCCCCGGGTCGCTCCCGCCGGAGTGGTAGAAAAAGGCCAAGTCGCCCCTCTTCATCTCATCGCGCATGAAATTCCGCGCCTGGAAATTCCGCACGCCGTCCCAGTGGGTCGTCCGAGTAGGCAAATTCCAGAGATCCTCGAAGGAGAACGAATCGGCATCCGACTTCAGAAGCCAGTAATGCCTGTCTTTCTGCAAGGGTCGCGTAACCTTCGTCATTCAACACACCGCCATTGGCAAGAGACAGATTCCAGTGGAACCTAACCGGCGAAGCACCGTACATTGGAGTACATCATAACCATTAGCCCGGCAGGCCAGTTACCCATGCGCCACAACATCCGGACGCCACACGTTTGCGTCCCCGTCCTCTCGCTCCTCCTTTCGATTGCGGGCACGCTGTCCGCGCAGGCGACGAGCACGCCCATCGCTTATCCGGCTGCCGCCCGTGGCACGCAGGTGGATGACTACCACGGAACGAGCATCGCCGATCCTTACCGCTGGCTGGAGGATGTCGATGCACCGGCGACGAAGGCGTGGGTAGAAGCCCAGAACAAGCTCACCGACTCCTTCCTGGCGACGATCCCGGAGCGACCAGCGATCAAAGCCAGACTGGAGCAGCTCTGGAATTACGCTCGGTGGTCCGCGCCATTCAAGGAAAACGGGCGCTACTTCTATTTCCTGAACACGGGGCTTCAGAATCAGAGCGTGCTGTACGTGCAGGACAACAAGAACGCCCCCGCTCGCGTTCTGCTCGACCCGAATACGCTATCGAGCGACGGCACTGTTGCGCTATCAGGAACGGCGGCCTCGGACGATGGGCACTATCTCGCATACAGCGTCTCGACCAGCGGCTCCGACTGGCAGGAGCTGCACGTGCGCGATATAAACACCGGCGGTGATCTCCCCGACACCCTGAAGTGGGTCAAGTTCTCCGGCATCTCGTGGACGCACGACAACAAGGGATTTTTCTACTCGCGCTACGACGAGCCGACGTCGGGCAACAAGATGACCAACACCAACCGCAACCATAAACTCTACTACCATCGGATCGATCGCCCGCAAACGCGCGACGATCTGGTCTACGATCGTCCCGACCAGCCCGATTGGCTGTTCGACGGCACCGTCACCGATGATGGCCAGTATCTGATCATCACGGTGTCGCAGGGAACGGACGTCCGCACGCGCCTCTACTTCATCGATCTCGACAATCCGGGCAAGCCGGAGATCGACAATCCGGTCGTCCGGCTGATCGACAAGCTCGACGCCGAATACTCCTTCGTGGGCAACAGGAGCACGAATTTCTACGTCCGCACCGACCGGAACGCGCCCAGGGGTCGCATCGTCTCCATCAGCATCGACAACCCGCGGGAAGAGCGCTGGAACACGATCGTTCCAGAGAGCAAGGACGCTCTCGTTAGCGCGTCGATGGCCGGCGACGACATCGTCGGCAATTATCTCCAGGATGCGCACTCGAGCGTGCGCTTCTTCAGCGGTTCCCGCAACGACTCGCGCGAGCAGAGGCCGCGCGGACAGCCGACGCAACAGCAGCCGCGCAACCCGGGGAGCGTCTACGATGACACCAGCACGGCCCCGATCGTGTTGCGCGAGCGCGGCCAGGCCGTCGGCGGCGGTTTTGCTGTGCGCGGAGAGCTGGCGCTGCCGGGCATCGGAACGGTCGGCGAGATCCACGGACGTCAGGGCGACGACGAAATGTTCTACAGCTTCACCTCGTTCCTGTATCCGACCACGATCTACCGCTTCGACCTGAAGTCCCGGAAAAACGAGATATTCAGGGCGCCGAAAGTCGCGTTCGATCCGACCGCCTACGAAACCCGGCAGGTCTTCTACACGAGCAAGGATGGAACACGGGTACCGATGTTCATCACGTCGAAGAAAGGCATCCAGCTCGACGGAACGAATCCGACGCTCCTATACGCCTACGGCGGGTTCAACATCTCCATCACACCCTCCTTCTCGGCTGCCAATGTCGCGTGGATGGAGATGGGCGGCATCTACGCGGTCGCCAACCTCAGGGGAGGCGGTGAGTACGGAAAGGACTGGCACGAGGGAGGAATGCTGGCGAAGAAACAGAACGTCTTCGACGATTTCATCGGGGCGACGGACTACCTGATCAAGGAGAAGTACACGTCGACTCCGAAGCTGGCGATCCGAGGTGGCTCCAATGGCGGACTGCTGGTGGGGGCAGTGATGACTCAGCGTCCCGAGCTGTTCGGCGCGACGCTGCCGGAAGTGGGAGTGATGGACATGCTGCGCTTCCAGAAGTTTACGATCGGGTGGGCGTGGACCTCGGATTACGGATCATCGGACAACGCGGAGCAGTTCAAGTACCTGCGGGCGTATTCCCCGCTGCAGAACATCAAGCCGGGCACCTGCTATCCGCCCACGCTCGCATTCACGGCGGATCATGACGATCGAGTCGTTCCCGGCCACACCTTCAAGTTCGTGGCTACGCTCCAGGCGGCTCAGGCGTGCGCCAATCCGATTCTCGTGAGGATCGAGACGAAAGCGGGGCACGGCGCCGGGAAGCCGACGACCAAGCTGATCGACGAGACCGCGGATAGATTTGCGTTCCTCGTCAAGGAGCTTCACATGAGGCCAGCGCTCCAGTAAATGGAAGCCTTTCTCGCCGCAGCGGACGCAGTAATACTTGTTCTGCGTACCGCGCTGCTGTCGACAGCAGCCGTGTTCGGCGCGATCTGCCTGCTCGATTGGGCTGTTCGCACGAGGAAGATCAGTCCCTTCAACGCGGTCGCACGATTCTGTCGCTCGACCGTGGATCCCCTGATCGCGCCGATAGAGCGAAGAGTCGTTCGCGCCGGCGGAACTCCAGCCGCGGCTCCGCTGTGGGCGCTCGCCGCGATTGTGATCGGCGGAATTCTGCTGCTCACGGTGCTGGACATGGTTCGGCTCGAGGTGGTCAGATCCATCATCGCCTCGCAGGAGGGAGCAGCCGGGATATTCCACCTCCTCGTGGGCTGGACTTTCTCGATCCTTAAGGCGGCGATCATCGTGGCTGTGATCAGCTCCTGGCTGCCGATCTCTCCTTACTCGAAATGGGTCAGCTGGAGCCACCGGCTGAGCGAGCCCATTCTCGCGCCCCTGCGGCGCGTCGTTCCCAACCTCGGCGGACTCGACATAACTCCGATTCTCGCGTACATACTGATCAACATTATCGAGTCGTTCCTGTTTCGCTTGATGTGACCGCCTTTGACGCGCATCGCCGAGGTGACACGGTGCGATTCTCGGTTCGTCTCCAGCCTCGAGCGTCGAAAAACGAGATCGCGGGCTTGCAGGGCGCCGCACTCAAGGTGCGCGTGACAGCTCCGCCGGTGGACGGATTGGCGAACGACGCCCTGATCGAGTTTCTTTCCAAAGCGCTCAGAACTTCACGGCGCAATGTGTGCATCGTGTCTGGGCATTCCTCGCGGACGAAGGTGGTCGAGATCAGCGAGGCTGATCTGGAATCAGTTCAACGCCTGGCTGACTGAGGGAAACTCAATAGTGGTTAAAGTGATTCTCGTCGGCACTGATGTGGCGCTGCTCGAAGGGCTGGCGCAGACACTGATTGGATTCGGACATGAGGTTTTGCTGGCGGCAACGATTGGCGATGTCGGAAGCGCGATGAACGGAGACCTGCCGGCGATAGCCGTCGTCTCCTGCGAAGCGCTCGAAGATGGAGGACCTGGCGCCACGCTTCCTCTCACGCCCGGCGGGGCGATCATCGTTTACGGGAAAACGCACGGCGAGCGGCCAATCCTCGCGCAGAAGCTTCAGCGCTCGACGCTCGCGCATCTGGTTCTCCCGCTGGAACGCCACAGGCTCGTGGCGCTCGTGCAATCGTTCGAGAGCCGATCGCGGACGACCGGCCGTTCCATGCGCGACGACGCGGGCGACGATTTTCGGCTGGAGTTCTGACGCCAAAGCGCGACCTCGACCACATCGCGGCGATCATCAATCAGGGCTGGCGTCGCGTTGCCGCGACGGCGGGCTATCTCTCCGAGCGCGAAGCGCGGTTTGTGATGGCCGCGGCCGCGCTTGCGCCCGCACAGGGAAAGAATCTCGAAATCGGCAGCTTCAAGGGCAGATCGACGGTCGGCATTGCCTACGTTACCCGCGAGCTGGGACTCGGCACCGTAGTCGCGGTGGATCCTCATACGTCGCCAGCGAGCACGGATCCCGATCTCCACGGCAAGACGACATCATACGAAGACTTCGTCGCCAACCTGAGAACGGCGGGAGTCTTCGAGCGCGTCGAGATCAAGCGCGTTTACTCGCATGAGCTGGCCCGCGAATGGAAGGACTCGATTCGCTTTCTCTGGATCGACGGTGACCACACCTACGAGGGAGCGAAGGCGGATCTCGACATGTTCAAACCCTACCTCGTCGACGGAGCCATCGTCGCCATGCACGATGTACTCGGCACCTTCGAGGGGGCGCTTCGGGTCTTTGTCGAGGAGGTTCTCGACTCCGACGACTTTGGCCCGGCGGGCTTCAGCGGATCCATTGGCTGGGCGCAGTACCGTCCTAAAGATGGCAATGCAGCCCGCTTTCGCCGGCGCCGACAGCTACTCGCCGTCCCCGCTCGGCGACTGATCCCGGTGGCGCGGCGTGCCGATCGCGGATTGCACGGGTGGAACAAGTTCCTGTACAAGTTGTGGCGCCCCTTGGCCCCTCACGGTGATGTGAGCGTGAAGTACCTCGCGGCGGTCACTTCGTGAGCCCACACCAGCGCTGACGCAACGGCTTTTGTCTTGCCCTGCCGAGCTTCCTCCGCTACTATAGTGAAGGGCACAACTGAACCCGTGGCGATTTAATGCAACTTGCGGCCACGTTAAACAAACCGCTAAAGCGCTCGCCCGGCGCCTATGCGCGGGGCTTTTTTTTGTTGTCCCCCCAATATCCGGGGCTGACTGCTTCGAGACGAAGTTTTCGTCTCTAACTACCTGATTCCGCAACGCGAAGATGACCGAACGCACCACCGAATCACCCTATTTGCAAGCATTGGAGCGCCGAGTGCTGATATACGACGGCGCGATGGGGACGAACATCCAGAGGTACAATCTTTCGGCTGAGGACTTTGGCGGTAAGGCGCTGGAAGGGTGCAACGACAATCTCGTTCTCACGCGTCCAGACGTGATCCAGGCGATCCACGAGTCGTTTCTGGCGGTGGGATGCGATGTAGTGGAGACGTGCACGTTCCAGTCGACTCCCCGGCGTCTCAAGGAGTGGGGACTGGGCGACAAGGTTCGCCAGATCAACGTTGGTGCCGCGCGACTGGCGCGGGCAGCTGCTGACAAATACTCCACACCGGATCAGCCGCGCTTCGTTGCTGCTTCGATGGGTCCGACGGGGATGCTGCCCTCCAGCTCCGATCCGGTGCTCTCGCAGATTTCGTATGCCGAGCTGGCGGACAACTTCTACGAACAGGCGAAGTACCTGGTCGAGGGCGGAGTCGATCTGCTTCTGATCGAGACATCGCAGGACATCCTCGAAGTGAAGGCTGCGGTCGCGGGCATCGAGCGACTCTTCACCGAGATAGGACGGCGGCTCCCGTTGCAGACGCAGGTCACGCTGGACGTGAGCGGCCGCATGCTGCTGGGGACGGACATCGCGAGCGCGATGACGACCCTCGAGGCACTCAAGGTCGATGTGATCGGGTTGAACTGCTCGACGGGTCCGGAGCACATGCGCGAGCCGGTGAGATATCTCTCCGAGCACGCGACGCTTCCGCTGTCGGTGATACCAAATGCGGGACTGCCGCTCAATACCGGAGTCGGAGAAGCGGTGTATCCGCTCGAGCCAGGACCGATGGCGACCGCGCTCTCGGAGTTCGTGAAGGATTTTGGCGTGCGCATCGTCGGCGGCTGTTGCGGCACGACTCCGGAGCATCTCTCGGCCATCGTCGGAGCGGTTCGCGAGGTGGAGCGCGCGTCGAAGCCAGTGAATCACGCGCAGCACGTCCCGCGTGTGAGCTCCGCTATGCGCGCCATCACGTTGCACCAGGACCCGCCGCCTCTGTTGGTCGGCGAGCGCGTCAATGCGCAGGGCTCGCGCAAGGTGAAGAGACTTTTGCTGGCCGACGACTACGAGGGAATCCTCGAGGTCGCGCGCGAGCAGGTGGACTCTGGCGCGCACGTGCTCGACGTCTGCGTCGCTCTGACCGAGCGCGGCGACGAAGCGGAGCAGATGTCGAAGGTGGTGAAGCTGCTCTCGATGAGCGTGGAAACGCCGCTGGTGATCGATTCCACCGAGGCGAACGTCATCGAGGCCGCGCTCGAGCACATCCCCGGCCGCGGGATCGTCAACTCCATCAACATGGAGAACGGCCGCAAGCGGATCGACTCCGTCGTGCCTCTGGTCAAGAAGCACGGCGCGGCCGTGATCGCGCTCACGATCGACGAGATCGGGATGGCGAAGACGCGCGAGCGGAAGCTCGAGGTTGCGAAGAAGATTTATGACATAGTCGTCGGTGAGTACGGGCTCGCCCCCGAAGATCTCATTTACGACGCGCTGACGTTCACGCTCGCGACCGGCGATGCCGAGTGGATAGACTCCGGCAAGGAGACCGTCGAGGGGATCCGTCTCATCAAGCGCGAGCTGCCGGGCGTCTCCACCATACTCGGAGTCTCCAACGTGAGCTTCGGGCTCACGCCGGAGGCGCGCGGTGTTCTCAACTCGGTGTTTCTCCACCACTGTGTGCAGGCAGGTCTCGACGCCGCGATCGTCAATCCGGCGCACATCCGGCCATACGCCGAGATATCGGCAGGCGAGCGCGAGCTGGCGGACGACCTCGTGTTCAACAAGCGTCCCGATGCGCTCCAGCGTTTCATCGAATATTTCTCGAGCGTTGGTGGCGGCGGCGCGGCGGCACAGGTGGAAAAGGAAGATCCAACGGCTAGCATGACGCCGAATCAGAAGATCCACTGGATGATCCTGCACCGGAAAAAGGAAGGGATCGAAGAGCAGCTCGATGCCGCTGGAGTGCGCGAGCATCCGGTCAAGGTGCTGAACGAGGTGCTGCTGCCGGCGATGAAAGAGGTCGGCGACAAGTTCGGCGCCGGCGAGCTGATACTTCCGTTCGTGCTCCAGTCCGCCGAAGTAATGAAAAAGGCAGTGAAGCACCTCGAGCTGTTCCTCGAGAAGGCGGAAGGCTACACCAAGGGGAAGGTCGTGCTGGCAACCGTGTACGGCGACGTCCACGACATCGGCAAGTCGCTCGTCAACACCATTCTCTCCAACAACGGCTATACCGTCTTCGACCTCGGCAAGCAGGTTCCTGTCAACACCATTCTCGACAAAGCGGTCGAGGTCGGCGCCGATGCGATTGGGCTGAGCGCTCTGCTCGTCTCGACGTCGAAGCAGATGCCGCTCTGCGTGCAGGAGCTGGACAAGCGCGGAATGCAGATCCCTGTTCTGATCGGGGGCGCGGCGATCAACCGCCGCTTCGGCCGGCGCGCGCTCTTCGTCGAGGGCGAGCGTGCGTACGACTCCGGCGTGTTCTACTGCAAGGACGCGTTCGAGGGGCTGGAGACGATGGATGTGCTCCAGGATCCCAAGAAGCGCGGGTTGTTCGTCGTGAAGAACCTCGACGACGCCAGGAACGACGTGTTCCTGCGCACCGCCGTCGGCAAGGACATCGCCGTTGGCGATGCTGGCGGAGCCCGCAGTGATGTCGCGGCCAACAACCCCGTGCCGTCGCCTCCGTTCTGGGGAACGCGCGTAATTCGCGACGTTCCAATCGACGAGGTCTTCGATCTGCTCGACCTCGACGAGCTCTATCGCCTCCAGTGGGGCGCGCGCGGATCGGGCGATCAGTACAAAGCGACGGTGAAGAACGAGTTCGAGCCCGCGCTGGAGCGGCTGAAGAAGGACGCAAAGAAGAATGGCTGGATCAGGCCCCAGGTGGTCTACGGCTACTTCCCCGCCCAGTCGCAAGGGAACAACGTGATCATCTACGATCCGGCGGCTTACTCGAGCGACGGCGGCTCGCTGCGCGAGATCGCGCGCTTCCACTTTCCGCGCATGGTCGGGCGCGAGCGCCTTTGTCTCGCCGATTATGTCCGTAACGTTGATTCGGGCGATGTCGATGTCATTCCGCTTCAGATCGTAACCGTCGGCAAGGAAGCGACGAAGAGATTCGAGGAGCTACAGGCGAAGAACGAGTACACCGAAGCGTTCTATTCGCACGGCCTTTCAGTCGAGGCCGCCGAAGCCGTGGCCGAGTGGGCGCACCGGCGCATCAAGAAGGAGCTGGGCGTGCCGAGCGGGAAGAGGTACTCGTGGGGCTACGGCGCGTGTCCCGATCTCGACGACCACGCCACCGTATTCAAGCTCCTGCCCGCGAAGGAAGCGCTCGGCATGGATCTCACCGAAGCGTTCCAGATTCTTCCCGAGCAGTCGACAGCCGCGGTCGTCATCCATCATCCCGAAGCGAAGTACTACGCAGTTCGTGGCGCCGACACGGGCATCTCGAATGAAGCGGAGGCCGCCGTTGCCTGAAAACCCG